>CATZYB010000041.1 GCA_958426095.1 uncultured Lachnospiraceae bacterium | reverse complement strand
AAATGCCTGAAAATAGGCAATGAAACGCTGACCCGCATATTTTTTGGAAAGAAGCTGCTTTCCGGCCTCCAATTGGAGACGGATATCCGGCAGAGAATTCCGGGCAGGCGGCCCATTTTGGAAAATACTGGCCCCGGAAAAGTCTCCGGAGCCTCCGGCGCTGCAGAAAATACAGCCCCGGTTTCCAAGGCTTCCGTCCCGGTTCGGGCAGGTAAAGCCGCCGTCCAGGGCGATTTTATATATTTTTTCGCCAAATTTTTCCTGCAGATATTGATTTAATGAGAAATAAGGTTTTCCATGCCATTGCTGCAAAGCCTCTGAATAGCTGGAAATCATATCAGTCTGCAATATGGTCTTTAACTGCTTTAGAAACCACATCTACAATTCGTGGATCGAATGGGTCCGGCATAATGAAGTCTTCGGACAATTCTTCATCGGAGACAAGTCCGGCCAGGGCAGCCGCAGCGGCTAATTTCATTTCTTCCGTGATCTGACGGGCACGACCTTCCAATGCGCCCTTGAAAATGCCAGGGAATGCTGTTACGTTATTAATCTGGTTTGGAAAATCCGAACGTCCTGTACCGACAACACGAGCACCGGCAGCTCTTGCAATATCCGGCATGATTTCAGGGACCGGATTTGCCATGGCAAACATGATGGCATCTTTATTCATAGAAGAAACCATTTCGGCGGTAACGATGCCTGGGGCGGAAACACCGACAAAAACATCTGCGCCCTTTAAGGCGTCGGCCAGAGTTCCTTCTTTATTTTCAAGGTTTGTATATTTGGTCATCTCTTCCTGCATCCAGTTCAGGTTTGGATAATTTTTAGAAATAATACCAAACCGGTCGCACATGGTTATATGTTTAAAGCCATAGGTCAAAAGAAGACGGGTAATGGCGATACCGGCAGAACCTGCGCCATTGACAACGACCTGACAGTCTTCTTTTTTCTTACCTGTCAGACGGAGTCCGTTCATAATACCCGCCAGAACGACGATGGCCGTGCCGTGCTGGTCGTCATGGAAAACAGGAATATCCAGCGCTTCTTTTAAGCGTGTTTCAATTTCAAAGCACCGGGGTGCGGAGATATCTTCCAGGTTGATTCCGCCAAAGGCCGGAGCAATGCGGATGACAGTTTCAATAATTTCTTCCGTATCCTGAGTATCCAGGCAGATTGGAACGGCGTTGACATTTCCAAATTCTTTGAACAGAGCTGCTTTTCCTTCCATAACCGGCATGGCCGCATAGGCGCCGATGTTGCCGAGACCGAGAACAGCGGAACCGTCGGAGACAACGGCAACGGTATTCGCTTTACTTGTATATGTGTAAACTGCGGCCTTGTTTTCGGCGATGACTTTACAAGGTTCAGCAACGCCCGGAGTATAGGCAAGAGCCAGGTCTTCACGTGTTTTTATACGGCATTTGGAAGTGGTTTCAATTTTTCCCTGCCATTCTTCATGGAGTTTTAAAGCTTTCTCATTCACTGTCATTTTCTATATTCCTTTCATCATAAGTTTATTAAAATACATGAATAATAATAGCATTTACTATGGATGAAATCAAGAAGAAATGGATTGACAGCCCTTTCGAGGCGTATTAGAATTGAAGGAGCAAGAGAACAGAAGGAGAAAGAAAATGGAAAAATCGAAGGTATATTTTGCGAATTTCCGTGCGACTATACGGGAAAATATACAGCAGAAGCTGGTGCGCCTGATGAAGACGGCCGGAATGGACACTATTGATTTTAATAACAAGTATGTGGCCATTAAAATTCATTTTGGAGAACCGGGAAATCTGGCTTATCTGCGCCCGAACTATGCAAAAACCGTTGTGGACTTTGTAAAAAGTCTGGGCGGCAAGCCGTTTTTGACGGATTGCAACACCCTCTATGTCGGCGGACGGAAGAATGCTCTGGATCATCTGGACAGCGCCTATGTCAATGGATTTTCGCCGTTTTCGACCGGATGTCATGTAATTATTGCGGACGGTCTTAAGGGAACAGATGAGGCGCTTGTGCCGGTGGAAGGCGGAACCTATGTCAAAGAAGCTAAGATCGGACGGGCAGTGATGGATGCTGATATTATTATTTCGCTGAATCATTTTAAAGGCCATGAGGCGGCCGGATTCGGCGGAGCGATTAAAAATCTCGGTATGGGATGCGGCTCCAGAGCCGGTAAGATGGAGATGCACAGTGCAGGCAAGCCCCATGTTTCTGAGAGAAAATGTATCGGCTGCGGCCAGTGTACAAAAGTATGTGCCCATGATGCCATCACCATCGCGGATAAGAAAGCGTCAATCGACCATAATAAATGTGTTGGCTGCGGACGCTGTATCGGAGTCTGTCCGATGGATGCAGTAAAACCGGCATCCGATGAATCCAACGATATCATGAATTGCAAGATGGCTGAATATACGAAGGCAGTTATCGAGGGACGCCCGAATTTCCATATCAGTCTGGTGATGGATGTATCGCCATATTGTGACTGTCATGGAGAAAATGATGCACCAATTGTTCCGGATGTGGGGATGTTTGCATCCTTTGATCCGGTGGCTTTGGATAAAGCCTGTGCAGACGCTGTCAACCGACAGCCGATTTGCAGAGGCAGTGTCCTGGACGAGGTAGAGCATGTCCATCATGATCATTTTACCGATATATTCCCGGACACAAACTGGACCAGCTGTCTGGAACATGCCAAAAAGCTGGGACTTGGAACTGACGACTATGAATTGATTCAGATTTAACAACTGTTTAGGTCTGGAAAGGAATGGAGATTAATATGAAGGAAGCAACGATTTTATTACAGAGTATTGAAGATGTGAAAGAATTTAACCGTATTGTAGCTGTATATGACGGCGATGTAGATCTGGTATCCGGACGTTATGTCATTGACGCAAAATCTATTATGGGTATCTTTAGTCTTGATTTAAGCAAACCGATCAATATTCAGGTTCATGGCGATAATCCGGATGCTCTGATTGATTCTTTAAAGGCATTTATTCAGTAATTTACAGTAAAGCAGTAGAATTTCGGGATGCGGCGGAAAAGGAGAAGCTATGGAAAAAGAACAGTTATTAGGAACAACATTTACTTGTGAACAGGTAGTTACACCGGATATGACGGCCGCCAGCGCTGTTCCGGGAACACCGAATGTGTTCGGGACCCCGGTTTTGGTTGCTCTGGCAGAAAAAACGTGCTTTATGTGTATGGATCAGGCCAGCGGTGAAGGCGAAGCCAGTGTGGGCGTTACCCTGGAGATCACCCACTCTTCACCGACGCCGGTAGGTATGAAGGTGTCCTGTACGGCAAAGGTTGAAAAGGTCGATAAGAAGATGGTGACATTTTCTTTTGAAGCGGTGGATGAAGCCGGTGTCATCGGCACAGGAACGCATGTGAGAGCCTATGTTCAGAAAGATAAGATTGAGGCAAAGGCAGCAGCAAAACTGAATAAATAACAGTTAAGTAACGAAAAAAGCGCCATCCTGAGCATATTGTTCAGGATGGCGCTCTTTATATATATTTGGTTATTCGGTGCGGATGAACCTTTTAGAAGTCAACTTCGTCTGGGTTCCAGCCGGAGAATCCGGTCTGTTCCATAGCGGCGATGGCTTTCATATCTTCATCAGAAATTTCAAAATTGTAAACATCAAGATTGGATGCAATACGGGATGGTGTTACAGACTTTGGAAGCGGGATAATACCGTTCTGAACAGCAAAACGGATACAGATCTGTGCCACGCTCTTGCCGTATTTTTCAGCAAGCCCTGCAAGGAATTCATTGCTGAGAACCTGGCCGTTGCCGAGAGGACTCCATGCTTCAACAATAATGCCGTTGGACTGACAATAGTCTACAGTTTCCTGCTGAAGATATCCTGGGTGGTATTCAATCTGGTCGATCATTGGCTGAATTTCGGTCTGCATCAGAGGTTCCAGGTGATGCGGCAGGAAGTTGGATACACCGATGGCGCGGATACGTCCGGCTTTATAAAGTTCTGTGATGGCTTTCCATGTATCCAGATTGATCTCTTTCCAGTTATCAAAGCGGTGTGCTGTAGCCGGCCAGTGGATCAAGTATAAATCTAAGTAATCCAGTCCCATAGTTTCCAACGTTGTTTCAAAAGCAGCCATTGTCTTATCGTAGCCGCGTTTCGAATTCCATAATTTACTTGTTACAAATACATCTTCACGTTTCAGGCCGCATTCTGCGATGGCCTGTCCAACGCTTCCTTCATTTTTATATAATGTTGCTGTGTCAATATGACGGTAACCAGCTTCAAGCGCTGCTTTAACGCAGTTGACGGCAGCATCATCCTTGGCCTGCCATGTTCCGAAGCCAATGCCAGGGATTTCCACACCGTTGCTTAAAGTAAAAATCTTTTTAACCTCCATTTTGTATACCTCCAAATATAAATTTTTGTTATCGATCCCTCATTCTTATCATACTTGAAACGAGGGTATAAAGCAAGAAATATTTCAAGTCTGTACTTATCAGTCGAGTACATTTCCGGAACTCGTGAAAAAATTTCTAAATCCTGATCAGGAAGAAAATCCACTGTTTAAACAAGAAAAACTATGCTACAATAAAGGAGTAAGATGCATGAAGGAAAAGAAAGCATTAAAAGATTTAAACCTTATAGACCGTTTCTTATTTGCCGAGGTGATGGAAGATTTACAGGCAAATCAGGATGTATTAAGTATTATCCTCGGCCGGGATATCCAGCTGACTTCGCCGCCGCATACTGAAAAGGAACACCGGGTATCCCCTTTGGCCAGATCGATCCGTATGGATGTATTTTCCAGGTCGGAGGACGGGATTGTCTATGACGTGGAAGCCCAGAATACATACCAAACCGATCTGGAGAAACGAAGCAGATATTACCAGTCGCTGATGGACAGCTCCCTGTTAGAAGCCGGGGCGGCAAACTACAATCAGTTGAATGATTCTTACATCATTGTTATAACGGATTACGATATCTTCGGGTTGGGAAAATATTGCTATACATTTAAAGCTGTTTGTGAAGAAAATGCTGACCTTTCTTTGGGGGACGGAGCTGTGCGGATATTTTTAAATACCCGTGGAACGAATGAGGATGAAGTCCCAAAAGAGTTGGTGGAATTTCTTCATTACATGGAAAACACAACCGACAGGGCGGCAGACGAAACGGAGAGTGAACGCATCCGGCGGATTCAGGAACGGGTAAACAGGGCGAAAAAGAGCGAGGCGGTAGGAATGAGATTTATGCGTGAGATCGAAGAACGAAACGCAGCCAGGGAAGAGGGACGTACGGAAGGGCGGGCAGATGCTGTTTTGGAATTGCTGGCAAGTTTGGGAGCTGTACCGGAAGAAGTGGAGAAGCAGATTCGGCATCAGAAGGATGAGGATGTACTGAATAAATGGTTATTGTTAGCAGCAAAAGCAGCGTCCATTGATGATTTTATTAAGAAAATGTAGCTGTGTGCATGCAGTAAGTTGCAAAGGATAGGGTAAAATGAATATACGAAAGATAAAAAAGCCATGATACCGATTTTGGGTGAATCACCTGATCTATCGGTAGTCATGGCTTTATTTTTTAGAAATGTGAAGCTAAATTAGCAAACACCCTGTGCGAGCATAGCGTCAGCAACCTTCTTGAATCCGGCAATGTTTGCACCGGCTACGAAGTCATCTTCTACGCCGTAAGCTTTAGCGGCGTCATCGATGTTGTGGAAGATGTTTACCATAATGCCACGGAGTTTTTCGTCAACTTCCTCGAAGCTCCAGCTCAAACGCATGCTGTTCTGGGACATTTCCAGTGCGGAAGTAGCAACGCCGCCGGCATTGGAAGCTTTACCAGGAACGAAGTAAATCTTGTTGGCCTGAAGGTATTCAGTAGCTTCAAGCGTTGTAGGCATGTTAGCGCCTTCAGCGACAACTTTGCAGCCGTTGGCCACAAGAGCTTTTGCGTCATCCAGATGAAGTTCGTTCTGTGTTGCACATGGCAGAGCAACGTCGCAAGGAACAGTCCATACGCCTGTACCTTCATGGTATACTGCTTCCGGATGTTTTTCAACATATTCTTTGATACGTCCGCGACGTACTTCTTTGATATCTTTGACAAGATCAAGGTCGATACCGTTTTCATCGTAAATCCATCCGTTGGAATCACTGAGGGTAACAACTTTAGCGCCGAGCTGAGCAGCTTTTTCAGTAGCGTAAATAGCGACGTTACCAGCACCGGAAACAGCAACTGTTTTGCCTTCTAATGTATCGCCTTTGCATTTTAATAATTCGTCTACGAGATAAACAAGACCATAACCTGTAGCTTCTGTACGGGCCAGGGAACCGCCATAGGTCAGACCTTTACCTGTGAGAACACCTTCGGAAAGGTTACGGATACGTTTGTACTGTCCATAGAGGAAGCCAATCTCACGTCCGCCAACGCCGATATCACCGGCTGGAACATCTGTATCAGCACCGATATGACGGCACAGCTCTGTCATAAAGCTCTGGCAGAAAGCCATAACTTCGCGGTCAGACTTACCCTTCGGATCGAAGTCGGAACCACCCTTGCCGCCGCCGATCGGCAGACCTGTCAGAGAGTTTTTGAAAATCTGCTCAAAACCAAGGAATTTGATGATGCTCAGGTTTACGGATGGATGGAAACGAAGTCCGCCCTTGTATGGTCCGATCGCGCTGTTGAACTGTACACGATAACCACGGTTTACCTGAACTTTGCCGTTATCATCTACCCATGGAACACGGAACATAATAACACGCTCTGGTTCTACGATACGTTCCAGAAGGGATGCGTCCTGGTATTTTGGTTCGTTGTCTACGACCAGTTTCAGGGAATTCATAACTTCTGTAACAGCCTGGATGAATTCTGGTTCATTTGGGTTCTTTTTGATAACACTTTCAATGATGCTGTCAGTATAAGACATAAGATTTTTCCTCCTTGAATAGTATGTGTTGAATTTTAGTGCAATTATAGTATAGTTTTTTTGGAAATTCAATACTTTAATGGAATAAAATTGAAAAAAATGTAAAACGAAGTATTAAATAGTACATCGTGTATTGATTCGTATTGAAAAGTCGAAAATTGCGAAAGATTTTCCTTTATTTATTGATATTTTAGTGTATAATGAAAATATCTGTGGGCGCATCTGATCTTAATTTTCCCAGAAAATAGAAACAATATGTACATAATTTAAGGAGGATACTTATGAACGAAAAGTACGCAACTTTGTCGCTGGTTCAATTAAAAGAACTGGCAAAATCGCAGGGTGTAAAGAATGTATCCACAATGAGAAAAGCACAACTGGTTCAGCTTATGGGCGAACTGGAAGAAAAATATAATAAAGAAAAAAGCGAAGTCCGTGAGGAGAAAGAACATCGGGAAAAAAGCCAGGTCCGTATAGAGAAAAAACGTCCGGCCACAGAGACGGTCCGTGAAGAAAAGAAAAACGAACATTCATCGGAGCCGGCCGCAGATGGGGACGATATGCGTATGGACAGTTCGCTTGAAGCACTGGACAGCGGGCAGATAGCCCATGGCATTTTAGAGGTCTTATCTGATGGGTATGGATTTATCCGATGTGAAAATTATCTGCCGGGGCCGAATGACGTTTATGTTTCTCCGGCGCAGATTCGCCGTTTCAATATGAAGACCGGGGATATTATCGCAGGAAATATCCGGGTAAAGACCCAGAATGAGAAGTTTAGCGCGCTGTTATATGTGAAATCTGTTAACGGATTTCATCCGGGAGAAGCGACCCGGCGTATGAATTTTGAAGATATGACACCGATTTTTCCGGACGACAGAATCCGGCTTGAAACGGTACGTTCCAGCGTTCCGATGCGGATTATGGATCTGGTATCTCCGATTGGCAAGGGGCAGCGAGGTATGATCGTGGCGCCGCCAAAAACAGGAAAGACGACGCTGTTAAAGCAGATCGCAAAAGCGGTAACGACAAATCATCCGGATATAAATCTGATCATCTTATTGATCGATGAGCGGCCGGAGGAAGTCACGGATATTCGGGAGTCTATTATCGGTAAAAATGTGGAAGTTATTTATTCGACATTCGATGAATTGCCGGAACATCACAAACGTGTATCAGAGATGGTACTTGAGCGGGCGAAACGTCTCGTAGAACATAAAAAGGATGTTATCATTCTTTTGGATAGTATTACCCGACTGGCCCGGGCTTACAACCTGACAGTTCCGCCGAGCGGACGAACGTTGTCCGGCGGCCTTGACCCGGCCGCATTGTATATGCCAAAGAAATTCTTTGGCGCAGCCCGGAATATGCGGGAGGGAGGAAGCCTGACAGTGCTTGCGACGGCCCTTGTGGAAACCGGAAGTAAGATGGATGATGTTGTTTTCGAAGAGTTTAAAGGAACTGGAAATATGGAATTGGTGCTTGACCGGAAACTTTCAGAAAAACGGATTTTCCCGGCGGTGGATATTGCACGTTCAGGAACACGGCGGGAAGAACTGCTTTTATCAAAGGAGGAACTGGATGCATCCTATGCGATGCGTAAGGCTCTGAATGGCATGAAATCCGATGAGGCCCTGGAGAGGATCCTTGATATGTTCATGCATACCGAGGATAATAGAGCTTTCGTTTCGATGATGAAGCGGACTAAGATATTTTAACGAAATATTTTTGCTGTGATTTTTCGTCGAAGATTTTTGAAAAAAAGCTTGAAAGCATTTCTCAACCATGCTATAATAAAAAAGCTGTTTTTATAATGAACAAAATTGATTCGTCAGTTTTATAATTTATAATAAGAAAGTTTGAGCGAGGTGAAAAACATGAGAGAAGGAATTCATCCAAAATATTATCAGGCAAAAGTAACTTGCAACTGCGGTAATGAATTTGTAACCGGTTCAACAAAACCAGAAATTCACGTAGAAATTTGTTCTAAATGCCATTCTTTCTATACAGGTCAGCAGAAAGCTGTTGCAGCTCGTGGCCGTATTGATAAATTCAATCGTAAGTATGGTATTACTCAGGAATAAGAGGAATGTTACAGGTAAGGTTGAGGTTTTTTTAAAATCTCAACCTATTTTTCTATGCAATAGCATGTGGGGAAACGTGTCTGTGACACGTTTTCTGTATAGAGGTATGACATATGAAATATGCAAATATTGGCGGTCAGGCCGTTATGGAAGGTGTCATGATGCGCCATAAAGACCGGTATGCGGTTGCGGTCCGCAAGGAGAACCATGAAATCGAAGTGAAGTCGGATGAGCATATCAGCTATAGCAAACGATTTCACGTTTCAGGAATTCCGATTATCCGCGGAGCATTTGCTTTTGTAGATTCCCTCGTTTTGGGAATGCAGACTCTGACCTGGTCCGCTTCTTTTTTTGAAGATGAAGAAACCAGGGAATCCTCTGACAGGGAAAAGGCTTCAGATAAGTGGTTTATGGCTTTGACAGTGGTATTATCACTGGCCTTATCAATCGGATTGTTTATGGTCCTGCCTTTCTTTATTTCGAATATATTCCGTCGGGCGACGGATTCCAGCCTGATCCTTGGAGTTGTTGAGGGACTTGTCCGGGTGCTGATCTTTGTTGGCTATATTGTGTTGATTTCAAGAATGAAGGATATACAGCGTCTGTTTATGTATCATGGCGCAGAACACAAAACGATTAATTGCATTGAGCATGGTGAAGAGCTGACGCCGGAAAATGCAGCGAAGTATTCAAGATTCCATAAACGGTGCGGTACGAGCTTTTTATTTATTGTCATGTTCGTAAGTATTGTGTTTTTTTTGCTCTTTTTTCAGATTTTTCCGGTGGAAAGTATGGCGTTGAAAGTCGTCTGCCGTATCCTGATGGTTCCGGTGATTGCCGGAGTGTCCTATGAAATCATTCAGTGGGCCGGACGGCATGATTCCGGGCTGGTGTGCGTGGTAAGCAAGCCGGGATTCTGGATGCAGAAATTTACGACAAAGGAACCGGATATGGAGATGCTGGAAGTGGCGATCGCATCCATTGAAGCTATTTATGACTGGCGGGAGTTTCAGAAGGAATTGACAGAGTGAAGACATTAAGACAATTATTAAAAGAAGGCGAACAGCGCCTTTTAGAAAATCAAATTGAAAACAGTACCATGGAAGCAAGGTATCTGTTAGAATATATTTGTGATCTAAATTGGGCCCAGTATCTTTTACAGGCGGATACGGAAGCTGATCCGCAGGAAGAACGGCGGTATCAGGAGGCAGTGGAGCGACGCTGCACCCATTATCCGCTGCAGTATATTTTAGGTACAGCCGGATTTATGGGACTGGATTTTATGGTCAATGAAGCCGTACTCATTCCGAGACAGGATACAGAGGTGCTTGTTGAAACGGTTCTGAAGAAAGCGGATATCCGGGGCGGCAAACTTCTGGATATGTGTACCGGTTCGGGATGTATCCTTATCAGTCTGATGGCTTTGGGCAGTTATGGCCGGGGTATTGGCGTGGATATTTCGGAAGAGGCTTTAAGAGTTGCCCGGATGAATGGTATATTTAACCGGGAAAACTGGGAGAAAGATGGTCGGGGAGCCAATGATATTTTATGGCTGCAGAGCGACCTGTTTGAAAAGGTGAACGGCCGGTTTGATGTCATCGTATCCAATCCGCCGTATATTCCGGCGGCGGTCATCGAAACACTTATGCCGGAAGTGAGAGAATATGAACCTCGGTTAGCCTTAGAAGGGGCTGATGAAGGACTGGAATTTTATAAAAAAATTACCGAAGCATCTGAAACCTATTTAAATTCGGAAGGATGGCTGTTTTTTGAGATCGGCTGTGAACAGGCGGAAGCGGTTTCAGATATTTTATCAGAAAATGGATTCCGGGATATACATACGGTCAGGGATTTGGCCGGCCTGGACCGGGTAGTCTATGGAAGAAGATAGAAATCAATTGGAGGGAAAATTATGTTTGACAGATTAGATGATATTTTAATCCGTTATCAGCAGGTAATGGAGGAGTTGAATGATCCGGATGTGGTCAATGACCAGCCAAGGTTTCGCAAGCTGATGAAAGAACAGAATGACCTGTCTCCAATCGTAGAAAAATATACGGAATATAAGCAGGAAAAACAAAATGTGGAAGACAGCCTGGAGCTTTTGGAGATGGAAAGCGACGAGGAGATGCGGGAGCTTGCCAAGGAAGAAATGGCTGAGTCTAAAAGACGAATTGGGGAAATCGAGCAGGAATTAAAAATCCTTTTGATTCCTAAGGACCCGATGGATGAGAAAAATGTTATTGTTGAGATCCGTGCCGGCGCCGGCGGTGATGAAGCGGCATTATTTGCAGCAGAATTATTCCGCATGTATTCGAAATATGCAGAAAAACAGCGTTGGAAAATTGATATGATGAGTGTCAATGAAAGCGGTATCGGCGGTTTTAAAGAAGTTGTATTTATGATCAGCGGTAACGGCGTATATTCCCGGTTAAAATTTGAGAGTGGCGTTCACCGGGTACAGCGCGTACCGGAAACCGAATCCGGCGGACGTATCCATACATCGACAGTCACGGTGGCGATCATGCCGGAAGCGGAAGAAGTGGATGTCCAGCTGGATATGAACGATGTACGTATCGATGTGTTCCGTGCATCCGGTAACGGCGGACAGTGTGTAAACACAACCGATTCTGCGGTGCGTATTACCCATATTCCGACGGGTATCGTTATTTCGTGTCAGGATGAAAAATCTCAGTTAAAGAATAAGGATAAAGGCTTAAAAGTTCTTCGGTCCAGACTGTATGATCTGGAATTGGAAAAGAAGAAAAAGGAAGAAGCCGCCAACCGTAAAAATCAGGTTGGAACAGGAGACCGTTCAGAGAAAATCCGTACTTACAATTTCCCGCAGGGACGGTGTACGGATCATCGGATAAAATTAACATTACATCGTCTGGACGATATTCTGAACGGTGATCTGGATGAAATCATTGACAGCCTGACCGCAGCAGACCAGGCCGCCAAGTTAAGCAACATGGAGGAAGAAGGTTAAATCAAATGATATCGAAAAGCATGACACAGTTGGTCCAGGGAAATTCGGTAATCCGTGCCTTGTTTGAAGAAGGCAAAGAGATGGCCAGAGAAGTAGGCGCGGAAAATGTTTATGATTTCAGTCTGGGAAATCCAAGTGTTCCGGCGCCGGAAGCTGTCCGGACATCTATGAAACGGATCCTGGATGGAGACAATTCACTTTATGTCCATGGATATATGAGTAATGCAGGCTATGAAGAGGTTCGGGAGGCCGTAGCTGCATCGTTAAATGAACGGTTTGGGACAAGCTTTGACTGGACTGGAATTCTCATGACTGTGGGAGCCGCCGGAGGCTTAAATGTGGTTTTAAGAACCATTTTGGATCCGGGCGATGAAGTCATCTGTTTTGCACCGTTTTTTGGCGAATACACCAACTATGTGCATAACTACCAGGGAAATCTGATCGTCATTCCGCCGAATCCGCCGACATTTCAGCCAAATGTGGAAATGCTGGCAGAAAAGATTACGGAAAAGACAAAAGCCTTGATCCTCAATAATCCGAATAATCCGACAGGCGTCGTTTATTCTGCGGAAACGTTGGATAAATTACAGGTTATTTTGGCGGAAGCGGAAAAACGGATTGGTCATTCCATCTATGTGATTTCCGATGAGCCATATCGTGAACTGGCTTATGATGGGGTGGAAGTACCGTTTATGACGAAGCATATCCGTAACTGTATCATTGGCTATTCCTTTAGCAAGTCCCTTTCTCTGCCGGGTGAACGGATCGGCTACCTGGCCGTGCCGAAAGAAGTGGATGATTATCAGAGACTCGTGGAAGGTTTAGTTATTGCCAACCGGGTTCTGGGGTTTGTCAATGCGCCGTCATTGCAGCAGTTGATGATCAAAGAATGTCTGAACGAACAGACCGATGTGGCAGCTTATGATAAGAACAGAAAATTTTTATATAAATCTCTGACAGACCTGGGGTTTGATTGTGTCAAACCGGAAGGGGCATTTTACCTTTTTGTAAAATCACCGGTGGCCGATGAAAAAGAATTTGTCGCTGAGGCAAAGAAACATCACCTTCTGCTTGTGCCGGCTTCCAGCTTTGGCTGTCCGGGTTATGTGCGTATTGCTTATTGTGTGTCCTATGAGATGATCGAACGTTCTATGCCGGCCTTCAAAGCTTTGGCAGGGACATATTTTGACTGAATAAATGACTTGAGGTAAGAGAGGTTGTGATACGGATGAAGACATGGAGAGATTATGTGCGTCGGGTTGTGCCTTATACACCGGGCGAGCAGCCAAATAAGCCGGGAATGATCAAATTAAATACGAATGAGAATCCTTATCCTCCGGCGCCGGGGGTTGTAAAGATGGCAGAATGCCTGGAGACAGACAGGTTCCGTCTCTACCCGGACCCGACAGCCAGTATGCTGACGGAAACTTTGGCTGAATTTTATCATGTGAAACCAGAACAGGTATTTGTCGGCGTAGGCTCTGACGATGTGCTGGCGATGGCTTTCCAGACCTTTTTTAACAGTGATAAACCGATATTTTTCCCGGATATTACCTATTCCTTTTATCCGGTGTGGGCAGATGCTTTTAAGATTCCTTATGAGACAAAGGCTCTGGATGAGAATTTCCGTATCCGGAAAGAAGATTACTATGCCGATAATGGCGGCGTTGTATTTCCGAATCCAAATGCGCCGACATCTGTGTATGAGGATCTGGAGTTTGTTGAAGATATTCTGAAACATAACAGGGATGTGCTGGTCATTGTGGATGAAGCTTATATCGATTTCGGAGGGAAATCAGCTCTGGAATTGATTGAAAAATATGATAACCTGCTTGTCGTACAGACTTTTTCAAAGTCCCGTTCGATGGCAGGCATGCGGATCGGCTATGCCATCGGCAATGAGGAAGTGATCAAGGCTCTGAATGATTTTAAATATTCCTTCAATTCCTATACAATGAATCAGACGTCTTTGGTTCTTGGCGCTGAATCGGTAAAAGACAGGGATTATTTTAATGAATGCATTGAAAAAATCGTCCATACCCGTACCTGGGCGGCAAAAGAATTAAAAGCTCTTGGATTTGAGTTTAATGAACCTTGGGCCAACTTTATTTTTGTGACCCATCCGAAGTATCCGGCCAGGGAATTGTTCGAAGCGCTGCGGAAAGAAAATATTTATGTGCGGTATTTCAGCCTGCCTCGTATCGATAACTATTTAAGAATTACAGTGGGAACCGATTCGGAGATGGAAACACTGATTCAATTTCTTAAAGCTTATATCCAATAAAGGGTGAAATCCTCTCAATGGACAGTCTGTTGAGGGGATTTTTTATGAACATTTCGGTATCAAAAGCCTGTGCTTTATTTCATATGTGGCAATTAGCAAAAAATAGAAATTTGCATTTGGCAAAGGGATTCGACGTTCCAATGAAAACACGTTGATTTTTTTGTTTGCTGCGCCGCTTATTCTTGTACAGAAATCAAAACTCGCCCTGAAAGGGCTCAAACAGTTGATTTCTGCACAAGCTATGCTCGCAAACCGCAAAAATCTGCCTACCGTTTTCTTATGGAATCGTCGAAATCTTTGCCAAAATTGCAAACAATCTATGATTTTGTGCTAATTGCCAAAGCTGAAATGAATGTTAGGTTTTTGATATCCGAAAGGAATATACAGAATGAAAGGCGCTTTATGGAATGGAGGTGAGACGGGTGAAGCATGAGGTGCGGGTTTCGGTGAGAAATCTGGTGGAGTTTATTTTGAGAAATGGGGATATCAGCCGGAAGACGGGAGCCATGCAGGATGTGGATGCGATGCAGGCCGGCAGCCGGGTCCACCGGAAGCTTCAAAAGCAGGGAGGAAGTAATTACCGGGCGGAGGTAAGCCTGAAACGGACGGTGTCCATCGACGATACGATGGATATCCAGGTGGAAGGACGGGCTGATGGG
>CATZYB010000040.1 GCA_958426095.1 uncultured Lachnospiraceae bacterium | reverse complement strand
TTCTTCATTCCATGAACCGGTATTTTCATAGTGAATATTCAGAAGTTTTGCCCGGGTTATACAGGCACTGCGGCTTCGATTTAACAGTTGGGAAGTTTTGAGCGGACCGAGTTTGGGATAATTTTCTTTTAGAATATTGATTTCCGATGGAGTCCAGGAAATATCATAGGACAAGCCCATTATATCGGCATGGCTGCGGCAGGCAGATTCGGATTTGCCGATAAGTTTGGCGACCGCAATGACACCTTCGCGGGGATAATATTCGGCGAGAAGGGCTTCTTCTTCCGGGGTCCATTTTAATGGGTCAATATATCGAATTCCAAGACTTGCCGCTTTGACCTGACAAGTATTCGGTGAGCGTTTTAAATAGGATGAAACACCGACAGCGCCGAGCCGGGGGTAATTTTCTTTAAGATAGTCTATTTGTTCTTTGGTCCACCGATAATCTCTTTTAATTCCTAATTTTCTGGCATGAGCGATACAACTGGATTTCGAACGGCCGAGCTGTTCGCTTACCCAGACAGCACCCTGGCTCCCGTAGTTGTCTTTGAGAAACTGTTCTTCTTCAGGAGACCAGGAAATATCACGGGTTATTTTTAAATGGTAGGCACGGTTCCGGCAGGCCGAAGGCAGGCGGCCGAGAACATCCGCAGTGCCTTTAGAGCCCAGGCTCCTATAGTTTTCGATTAGAAATTGGTCCTCATCTAACGTCCAGTTTTATCGGAATTTTTAGTTTTTCTTGGAATTTTTCGGGTATAATGACTCATAAATTTTCTCCTGACGATCTATTTTTTACATTATACACTCCTTTTCCATTTTGAGAAAGCCATGGCGATGCAGACGAAGGCTATGGCGAAAACCAACTGGATGCCCAGGGCCTGGAGGACATCTGTACGGACATCTCCCGTGATGTGGCTAAATTGGACAAGCATGTCATTGGTTGTCTCGTACCAGTAAACGGGAAGAAACTTGGCGACGGTCTTGACACCGGAGTTCATATATTCCAAAGGTACGAAGACACCGCAGAGGAAACACATTCCCAGGGATATGACATTGACAACGCCGGATAACATATTTGAGTTGGTTGTAATGATACCCACCAGATAGGAAATGCTTAATGCAACGAGGAGCATTACCAGTGAGTTGAGGATATAGTAAATAAAGCTCGGGTGATGCATCAGAGTTCGGTTGTAAATGATCATCGAGGCAATAATGGTAATTCCCCAAAGGACGATAGCAATGGTTCCAGCGGCCAACAGGCTCTCCGCATTCTGACGGTGCATGGAGACTGCAGAGGCATGCATACGCTTTGGCAGGTCGCCTTTTCTAAAAGCGGACAAAATGTTGCCCATGACATAGCAGAGAATAGCCAGGAACAGATAAGGGACATAGCGGTAATAATAGGCAAAGCTTGGGGTTGTTCCTGCGGTTCCGGTGGTATCCAGAAGAGTGACTTTGACTGTAGATGGTTTTTCAGCGGCTTGAGCAGCTTCCTCTTCGGAAAAACCGGCGGCACAGTAAGTTCGTACATTATTTAAAAAGCTGTTAATCTGCTGGTCCACATAGAAGGATGTATAGCTCCCCGGAACTTTGGTCACAGAAAGCTTATCCCCATTGGTGATGCAGGTATCAAAGAAATCGGATGGAATACGGATAATATATTCGACATCCCGGTAGAACAGCTTTTCCTGCATGGCGGCTGTGTCGTTTTCGATGATAGAAACGTCGTGGAATTGTTCCAGATAGTTTTTCAGGCCCTGGGCCAATGGGCCGCCGTCGTTATCAACAATACCGATTTTTACACTCTCAGCCTGATAATTACTCGGAATATCATTGCCGGCTGCAGCCTGGAACATCATAGTGATGCTGAAAAAGATGACCAGATAGAGTAAAATGAGTCCCTTATTTTGCTTTACGATTTTCATATATCCTTTATATACTGTCATAGCGTTCCCTCCTGACCAGGCAAAATGAAGCAATGATAAGAACGACACACATGATTGAGAGTGTGATAAGATTTCTTGTATAACGGGCCGTATCATCATAGACATTGATACAGTAAAAGGCGTCGGAGATGAGTGCGGCCGGGTTGATTCGATTAATAATTGGTACATGTTGTTCGACGATGTTTTTCATCGTATTATTCATCAGGCCGGCGAGAAAACTGCAGACCATGGAAACACCCAGCAGGATACCGATTTTTATGCCCTCGCCCATGCGGCCGATGCTTCCTATAAAAATACCCATGGCTACGCCGATCATACTTCCGATCAGACTGATGAGCAGCATATCCGGCAATTGTCCATTAAAATCCAGACGCAGGATATAGCGCAGGTAAATGAGTAAAACAAGGACGTTAAAAAACTGCAAAAGGAAAGATGCCAGCATTTCTGAAACAATAAGTTTTAATTTGTGGGTCGGTGTCACACAGCGTCTTGCCGCCAGTGCAGTCAGATTGGCCTGCAGGGTGATGGCTGCGCCAAATCCTATGAAAGCACCGTACAGGCAGGCCATGGCGATGAGAGCGTAGAAAAACTGGGCGTTCCCATTGGTCGTTTTTCCGCCGAGAGAGACTTGCTGAACCAGTTCGCTGTATTCGGACATTTGTAAAATGGCCGCTTCCATGCCTTCTGGGTGATTTATGGCAATGGCCGTCAGTGTTCGCTTTCCATTTTGATAGCTTTCCAGCAGGGATTGGAGAATACTTTCTGCCAGACCATTTTTGCTGACGGTCAGAGACGGTGTTTCGCTGACGTAAAAAATGCCGGAGATTTTATGATTTTCCAGGGTCTCCAGGGCCTCGGTCTCTGACATTTCCTGAATCTGAATAAGCGGGTCCTCATCATTTGCGATGCCGTTCAGAAATTCTATAAAAACTGGGTCGGCATCAGATTCGGTGACAAAGGCTGCCGGAACGGTCTTAAAGTTAGCTTCTTCCATTTGTCCGAATGCAAAATAAAATAGTGTTCCGAGAATTAATGGGAAAAAGAGGGGCCAGAAAATCATATTAAAGTTTTTGACTTTGACGATAATGTTATATTTAATTAAGTGTAACAACTTTATCCCCCCTAATCGCGCAGCTGTTTGCCGGTAATTTCCAGAAAGACGTCGTTTAATGTTGGAAGTTCAGAAAATACCCGGCCGAATGGAATATGCTCCTCCTGAAGATAATTCAGAATGCGGATCAGATTGTGTTCGGCACCGGTACATCGCAGCGTCAGTATTTGCTCGGAGTATTGCAGATTAAACACGTGAGGAAGCTGTTTTATAGCCCGGATATGATTTTCGTCCAGAGCAATGGCTTCAATGGTGATGGTCTCACCGGTTTTGATCATGCTTTTAAGTTCTTCTTTAGTACCGATGGCAATGCTGCGGCCGTGGTCGATAATGGCAATCCGGGTACAGATTTGTTCCACTTCTTCCATGTAGTGAGAAGTGTAGATAATTGTCGAACCTTGTCGATTTAGTTCCTGGATGCCTTCCAGGATTTTATTCCGGCTCTGTGGGTCCACGGCCACGGTCGGCTCATCCAGAATAATAAGTTTTGGTTTATGGGCGATACCGCAGGCAATATTCAGACGGCGGAGCAGACCGCCGGAAAGTTTTTTCGGACGAAGCTTGGTGAATTCTTCCAGTCCGACAAATTCAATGGCTTCCTGAACCAACGGTTTTCTTTTCGTTTTGTCTTTGACATACAATCCACAGAAATAGTCGATATTTTCATAGACGGTCAGTTCGTCAAAGACAGCAACGTTCTGAAGGACGATGCCAATCTGCTGTTTGATTTTATAATTGTCCGGGCGCATTTCTTCACCGAAAATGCGAATGGTTCCTTTATCATATTTTAAAAGTGCCAGCATACAGTTGATGGCCGTTGTTTTGCCGGAGCCGTTCGGACCGAGCAGACCAAAGATTTCGCCTTTATGGATCGTCAGATTCAGATGATCCAGCGCGACCAGATTTCCATAGCGTTTCACCAGATTATTTATTTCAATCATTTAAATCCCTCCTGGTATTTCTAATTTTAGTATACGTCTTTAATGAAATTTTCTGAAGTGCCGGTTGTCATATTTTCAATGTGACAAATGTCATAATCGATGGATGCCACTTTACCGGCAGGACATTTTTATACTATAATGAAATGGAAATATAAAAAGGAGAAGCCCGCTAAGGGCAGTGTATGAGATACTTTCAGGATACAGGAATATTATTGTTTTATGGTTTGTTTGCCCTGCTTTATGAAAATGTAAGTCTACAGTTTGTTTTCGGCTTTTTGTGTGGGCTGATACTTATGTGTTTTGCTTATTTTATAGAGAACCGATGGTTGAGGCTGGCCGCAGGGCTTCTTTTTTCTGCGTTGGCCTGGATTGTTTGGCCGATTTTCTTTTTTTTGCCTGTGGCTGTCTATGTTTTTGTTCGTGAACACCAGTATATGCTTGCAGGAATCAGCATCTTTGGGGAAATATATTATTTTATATTTTTGGGGAAATTATCGCTGGTCTTTCTGTGTTTTTGCTGTTTTGGAAGTTTGCTTGCTGTTTTATTGGAAAAACGGACAGAGCAGTATGAAATACTGGAAGTGTGGTTTAAAGAAAGTCAGGATGACAGCCGGGAACGGAATCTTCTTCTCAGTGAGAAAAATAAAGCTTTATTGGCGAAGCAGGATTATGAGCTTTATGCGGCAACGCTTCGGGAGAGAAATCGGATTGCCAGAGAAATTCACGATAATGTGGGCCATGTTTTGTCTCGGTCAATTCTTCTGGTCGGCGCCATGAAAACGATCAATCAGGAAACGGCCTTGGAGAGCCTTTTGGATAATCTGGACAGCTCTTTGAATTCTGCCATGGACAGTATTCGCAGCAGTGTGCATGATCTCCATGATGAGGCCATCAATCTCAGGGAAGCGGTGGACGGTTTGATCGATGATTTCAAATTTTGCCCTGTAGAGCTTCATTATGATATGGGGACGGATTTACCAAAAGAGGTTAAGTATTGTTTTATCGGTATTGTGAAAGAGGCTTTGGCGAATGTGATGAAGCACAGCAATGCCAGTCATGTTGATGTTTTTATGCGGGAACATCCGGCGCTTTATCAGTTGTGTATTGAGGACAATGGAACGGCTTTTTCTTCCTTTGCGGCGGCAGAGCCGCCGGACGGGAGCGGGATAAACCCTGACGGTCCTGGGATTGGTCTGGTAAATATGCAGGACAGGGTACGGACCTTGAATGGTACTTTTCAGATTACGAAACAGCATGGATTTAAGATTTTTATAACGATTCCAAAGGAATTATAGGGAGATAAGGTATGAATATTGTAATTGTAGATGATGACTGTCTCGTATCCGGGGCATTGAAAACAATTTTGGAAGTGAACGCGGATGTCCATGTAGCGGCTGTTGGGGCGGATGGACAGGAGGCCATCGAACTTTATCGTCAGTATCGTCCCGATGTCTTATTGATGGACATTCGTATGCAGAAGATGAATGGTCTGGATGCTTCCGGGGAAATACTTCGGGAATTTCCGGATGCAAAGATTCTGCTTCTTACGACATTTTCCGATGATGAATATATCATTAAGGCGCTGCGGCTTGGCGCAAAAGGCTATCTTTTAAAACAGGATTATGCCAGTATCCTTCCGGCCCTCCGGGCGGTCTGCTCCGGACAGACTGTATTCGGCCATGAAATTGTTTCTAAAATTCCGAATCTTATCCGAAAAAAAGATCCTCTGGATTATTCGGAATATGAGATCAATGAACGGGAGCTGGAAATTATCCGGTTGATTGCCGAAGGCCTGAGCAATAAAGAGATTGCGGCAAAAATGTTTTTAAGTGAAGGTACAGTGAGAAACTATCTCAGTTCGATCTTGGATAAATTAAATCTCAGAGACCGGACGCAGATTGCCATCTTCTATTATCAGCATAGATAGATTTTTACAAAAAATAGACATTTCTTACAAAATATGGTATTATTTTTTCCATATAAAAATATAGAAGTATGAGGTTTGATTATGTTAGAAACCATTGAGATGATCAATAGCGCAGTCAATAATTTTGTCTGGGGTGTGCCTGCTATGGTCTGCATCATCGGTGTTGGTCTGTATCTGAGTCTGCGTACCCATTTTCTGCAAATTCGAAAATTTCCCTATGCAATAAAAACAACGATTGGAAGAATGTTTCGAAAGCGCGAAGCTTCCGATGGAGCCATGACGCCATTTCAGGCGGTCTGTACGGCATTGGCGGCAACAGTTGGAACCGGAAATATTGCCGGGGTGGCCGGAGCGATCGCCATCGGTGGGCCTGGCGCCGTTTTTTGGATGTGGGTATCCGCACTGCTCGGCATGTGCACTAAGTTTTCTGAAGTAACTCTGGCTGTACATTTTCGTGAGAGAAATGTTCAGGGAGATTTGGTCGGCGGCCCGATGTATTATATAAAAAATGGTCTGAAAAAACATTGGCACTGGCTGGCTTTTGCCTTTTCGGCCTTTGGCGTACTTACTGTATTTGGTACGGGAAATGCGACTCAGGTGAATACGATTACGACGGCAATCGATTCGGCGCTGCTAAACTATCATGTGATCTCCGAATCGTCGGTCAGTATTTTCAATATGGTGATTGGCGTGGGGATTGCTCTCCTTGTTGGTCTGGTGCTGCTTGGCGGCGTGAAGCGCATCGGCAGCGTGGCCGAGCGGCTTGTTCCGTTTATGGCCGTGTTTTATGTCATACTGGCGTTTGGCGTTGTTATTTTAAATATTGAAAATGTACCCCATGTTTTTTATTCCATCGTCTATGGCGCTTTCAATCCTGGAGCTGTGACTGGCGGTGTGGTGGGAGGATTTTTCCTCAGCGTTCAAAAAGGGGTATCCCGGGGGATTTTTTCAAATGAAGCCGGTTTGGGAACAGGATCCATCGCCCATGCCTGTGCGGATACACAGAAGCCGGTAAAACAGGGCTTTTTCGGAATTTTTGAGGTGTTTACGGATACGATTTTAATCTGTACCCTGACAGCGTTGGTCATTTTGTGCAGCGGTGTGCCGATAGACTATGGAAGTGCGGCTGGAGCTGAGCTTACGATTCTTGGCTTCACATCGACTTATGGCAGTTGGGTGTCCATTTTTACGGCGGTGGCCATGTGCTGCTTTGCTTTTTCGACGATCATTGGATGGGGACTTTACGGCGCCCGGTGTATCGAGTTTCTCTTTTCATCCAAAGTCATTAAACCATTTATGGTTGTCTATTCGTTGGTAGCCATTCTGGGAGCAACGATGGATTTGGGATTGTTGTGGAGTATTGCCGAGACTTTTAACGGTTTGATGTCCATTCCAAACCTGATCGCCCTGTTCTTGTTATCGGGAACAGTCGTCAAATTGGTTAAAGAATATTTTGACACAGAAGGAACAGAATAAACGTATAAATATGTAAAAGGTGGTGAAATTCTGGAAGATATTCCAGTTTTTCACCGCCTTTTATGAATTGTTTTGAATTACTTTATTTGTTTATAAAAATTTGAAAAATAGTTGTTTCGTGTCAACAATTGTGTTAAAATATCAATGAGGTGGCAAATATAAAAAAGGAGGATGGATATGAGCGTTGAATTGTTAGACAAAACGAGAAAGATTAATAAGCTTCTTCATAATAATAATTCTAATATGGTTGTTTTTAATGATATATGTGAAGTTTTAAGCGACATATTGGAATCAAATATCCTTGTTATCAGTAAAAAGGGTAAGATTTTGGGAATTAAGAATCGAACGGGGCAGCCGTGTATTCATCAGTTGATCAGTGACAGTGTCGGCGGTCATATCGATCCAATGTTGAATGAACGCCTGCTCAGCGTACTTTCGACGAAAGAAAATGTTAATTTATTAACACTTGGATTCTCATGTGACAACGTTTCGACTTATGAGGCGATCATTACACCGATTGACATTGCCGGTGAACGGTTGGGAACGTTATTTATTTATAGGAATGATAATTCCTATCAGATTGACGATATTATTTTAAGTGAGTACGGAACGACCGTTGTGGGGCTTGAGATGCTGCGTTCCGTCAATGAGGAAAGTGCGGAAGAGTCAAGAAAACTTCAGGTTGTAAAATCGGCCATCAGTACACTGTCATTTTCTGAGCTTGAGGCGATCACTCATATTTTTGAAGAATTGGATGGAAATGAGGGCATTCTTGTAGCCAGTAAGATTGCCGACCGTGTGGGGATTACCCGTTCAGTCATTGTCAATGCGCTGCGTAAGTTTGAGAGCGCCGGTGTCATCGAATCCCGTTCTTCCGGCATGAAAGGGACTTATATTAAGGTTATTAACGACGCTGTATTTGATGAATTAAAGAAAATCAAAAATTGAGGTATAAAAGGCTTGCTTAATGCGAGCCTTTTGTGTTATAATCCTATTTTGTAAAAATATGACACGTGGGTCGATTTTCAGGCAGGTGCCGACAGGTCGCCTGAAAAGATGAAGTCCACGGATGTAAAACCAATGGAGGTATGATTATGAGCGTTATTTCTATGAAACAGCTGCTGGAAGCCGGCGTACATTTCGGACACCAGACAAGAAGATGGAACCCTAAAATGGCTGAGTACATCTACACAGAGAGAAATGGTATTTATATCATTGACTTACAGAAATCTGTGGGTATGGTAGATGATGCTTACAATGCAATTAAAGATATCGTTGCAGACGGCGGAACGATTCTTTTTGTCGGAACAAAGAAGCAGGCTCAGGACGCTATCCGCACAGAAGCAGAACGCTGCGGTATGTTCTATGTAAATCAGAGATGGCTTGGCGGTATGCTGACAAACTTCAAAACAATTCAGAGCCGTATTTCAAGATTGAAACAGATCGAGGCTATGGCTGAAGACGGCACATTCGAAGTATTGCCTAAAAAGGAAGTTATCGCACTGAAGAAAGAGTGGGAAAAACTTGAGAAAAACCTTGGCGGTATCAAGAACATGAAAAGAATTCCTGATGCGATTTTCGTTGTAGACCCTAAAAAGGAAAGAATCTGTGTACAGGAAGCTCATGTATTAGGTATTCCGTTGATCGGTATCGCAGATACAAACTGTGATCCGGAAGAACTGGATTATGTAATCCCAGGTAACGATGATGCAATCCGTGCGGTTAAATTAATCGTTTCCAAGATGGCTGATGCAGTAATCGAAGCAAACCAGGGTGTTCAGATGGCTGATGTTGAAGAAGCAGCAGAGGAAGTTGCTGAATAATCAGAGCTTATGACTTAAAGTGCTGTCTCAAAATTAGTTTTTAATCTTGAGACAGCTTTTTTAAGCAAATGGCGCACGAAACCGTGCAGAATACGACAGAAAAGAATTAAGAAATATATCAAATAAAGAAAAAATTATGGAGGAATGAATCATGGCAATTACAGCAGCAATGGTAAAAGAATTAAGAGAACTCACCGGAGCAGGTATGATGGACTGTAAAAAAGCTCTGACTGAAACAAACGGAGATAAAGAGAAAGCTATCGAATTTTTAAGAGAAAAAGGTCTTGCAGCTATTGCTAAAAAAGCAAACAGAATTGCAGCAGAAGGTCTGGTAGCGACCATTCTTTCCGATGATCATAAAACAGGTGCAGTTGTGGAAGTCAACAGCGAAACAGACTTCGTTGCAAAAAATGCTGAATTTCAGACATATGTAGCAAGAGTAGCAGCTCAGGTTCTGGCTACAAACGCAAAAACAATTGAAGAGCTTATGGCTGAACCGTGGATTGACGATGCAAGCTTGACAGTAGAGCAGGCATTATCCCAGAAAATCGCTATCATTGGCGAAAAATTAAGCATCCGTCGTTTTGAAAAGGTTGTCAGCGCTGACGGCGTTCTTGCAACTTATATCCATGCCGGCGGAAAAATCGGCGTTCTTGTTGAACTGACAACAGACTCTGCAGATGAAGCAGTTCTTGAATGCGGTAAAAACGTTGCTATGCAGGTAGCAGCTTTGAAACCTCAGTATACAGACCGTTCCGAAGTAAGCGAAGATTATATCGCCCATGAAAAAGAAATCCTTCTTGCTCAGATCATGAACGACCCGAAAGAATCCAAGAAACCGGAAAAGGTTATCGACGGTATCATCACAGGCCGTATCAACAAAGAGCTTAAAGAAGTTTGCCTTGTAGATCAGGTATATGTAAAAGCTGAAGATGGAAAACAGTCCGTAGGCAAATATGTTGAATCCGTAGGCAAAGCCGTAGGCACAAAGGTTGCAGTTAAAGGCTTTGTACGTTTTGAAACCGGCGAAGGTATGGAGAAAAAAGAAGAAAACTTCGCTGAAGAAGTTGCAAAACAGATGGCTGGAAACTAAATGAATTTAGAACCCTTGAAAATCCTATGAATTGGGCATTTTCAAGGGTTTTTAAGTAGATAGTTTAAGTTATATCGATGATATCCTCAAATTTAATTTGCAAGTCATCGATTTTTAGTGTTTTAAATAGAATATCGATATTTTGTATGGCGCCGGTTCTCGTAAGGTATAAGCCTTCGGCCATTCCACCGGCGCCGTCAGAGCCGTAGTCCGGGAAAAAATAGGTCAGAGTAATCGTCTGGCCTTTTTTTAATGATGCCATTTTTCTTTCGAGGGCCTCTGTCATTTCGTCGGATAAGAGGATTTTGTTTACCCGGGGGATTTCTTTGCGCTGGATGGCCTCCGTGTGGCCTTTTAAGGCCGCAAAAGGGGAAAAAATTTTTGCCCGGTCAGCCTTCGACATATGGGGATGTTTCGAAGCCGGACGAGACAGATGTATAATATCGTTGTAGCGGTTCGAGATATTTAAAGCCATAGATCGTTTTCTCCTTTTTTATGCTCTGTGGCCGCCGATTTGCTGATTGCGCTCCATAGCAGTCGCCCCGTCTTCCAGATTCATGCCCTTTAGTATGGCGTTTTTCCATATTTTTTCTGAATAGACAGCATGGTTTTTTGAAGCCGCTGGTCCCGTTGACGTTTTTGTTGTCTGCGTTCAATTTCTGATGGCGTTGTGAATAGGTCGTATTGCAGGTAATTATCTGCCTCAGTTTCCAAAATGACATTGTTAAAAGTTACGGTCAGCCGGTGAATCATAAGCTTTGGATGGACAATGCGCTCATAGAGCGCCAGTGCTGCGGTGGAAATTTCCAGAGCCGAGGAAGTGTGAAAGTTCAGGTGAATGCTTCCGTGGGCTGGTTTTGGGACAGACTGGCCAAAGTGGTTGATGTGTAACGGACCGGAATAGGATTCATTATTTTTGTCGTATCCAACGTGCAGAACGACTTGATTTGTGACGAGTCCTTTATCGACCAGCTCAAGAGCCAGGCTGTCTGTCATTTCATGAAGGACCAGACGGCCCTTATCTTTGGAATAGGGACATGGAAGCACCTGGCCGGAGCCGGTGGAATTTGTTTCCGGTTTGTAGTTTTTTATGTCTTTCATAGTGACCGGTTCTACGCCCCAGGCGTGGTCTATTAAAAGTTCTGCATCAATACCGAAAAGGCGGAATAATAAGTCCTCGTTGTACAGGGACATCATCGCCACATCTCCCATGGTGTACATGGCGTTGGCAGCCAGACGATTGGCAATGCCCTTTCCGATACGCCAGAAGGATGTCAGCGGGCGGTGATTCCAGAGCAGTTTCCGATAATACAGCTCATCCAGCTCGGCGATGCGGACACCATCAGTATCGGGTTCCACATGCTTTGCAACAATATCCATGGCGATTTTTGCAAGATAAAGGTTGGGTCCGATTCCGGCGGTGGCGGTAATCCCGGTGCAGGCAAGAACGTCCAAGATGATTGTCTTGGTCAAGTCATAGGGAGACATGGGAGTGCCATCGGGATAACGGTGGATAGCTTTGTAAGAGGTAATATCCATAAATACCTCATCAATGGAGTAGACATGAATATCGTCGGCGCTGATATATTTCAGATAAATACTGTAAATATATGCGGATACATCGATGTAGCGCTGCATCTGTGGTTTGGCTATAATGAAATCGATGGTTTTCCCGGTAGCGGCTTTTATCTGTTTTAATTTTTCTTTTACTTCAAAGAGCCTGGCCCGGCCAGGAATGCCATAGGCTTTCAGGGAGGGAGAGACGGCGAGACAAATTGTTTTATCCGTGCGGCTTTCATCAGCAACAACTAAATGAGTTGTCAGAGGGTCAAGACCGCGTTCTACACATTCCACGGAAGCATAAAAGCTTTTTAAATCAATGGCGATATAAGTGTTGGACATTCCTAAACCCCCTTTTTAATGTAAAAAACAAACAAATGTTCTGAAATATACAATAAGTTTAGAACAAAAGTTCGAAAAAGTCAAGAGGATAGAGTATTTGCGTTTGTGGAAGTTTATGGAAATCCTTTTAAGAGAAAAAAGGTGTTTTCTGTTGCGGGTTTTTAAAGGAGGTGCTATACTTTTGAAATGCTAAGAGGCGCTGTGTTTTAGACTGCTAAGAGGAGGCTTGTACATATGGCACGGGATTTGACAAAAGGAAAACCATCTCAGGTACTATTTCAATTTGCCCTTCCGGTCATCGGGGGAAATTTGTTTCAGTTGTTTTATACTCTGGCGGATTCGGTCATCGTCGGAAAGATTTTAGGGGCGGATGCGCTGGCGGCTGTGGGAGCGACAAGTATTATCATTTATTTTGTGCTTTGTTTTATCCAGGGAGTTACCGGAGGCTTTGGCATTTGTCTGGGACAAAAGTGCGGGGCCGGTGATGAGCTGGCGATGAGGCAGAGCGTGGCTGTTTCCACCGTGTGGAGCGTCGTATTTGCGGTAGTTCTGACAGTGATCGGCGCGGCGCTGTCACACCCGATTTTGCGCTGGATGCAGACGCCGGGGCAGATTTATACGATGGCATATGATTATATGTTTGCGGTACTTTTGGGGACCGGAGCCACTGTATTTTATAATATGATTTCCAATATGCTCAGGGCTCTCGGTGACAGTAAAACGCCGTTATATTTTCTTGTATTTTCATCTTTGTTAAATATTGTACTGGACGTTGTATTTATTGTTCCCCTGTCCATGGGGGTGGCCGGAGCCGCCTGGGCCACGGTTTTATCCCAGTTTTTGTCGGCGGTACTCAGCACGTGGGTGGGGCTGAAAAAGTTTTCGGTACTTCATATTTCTAAGAAAGATTTTGAGAATTTTAGAAATGTTTCAATCGTTCATTTGAAATACGGTTTCCCTATGGGATTTCAGATGTCTGTTATGTGTATCGGCCAGCTGGCTATGCAGGCCGCCGTCAATGCCATCGGACCGGAAGCTATTGCCGGATATACGGCGGCGACAAAGGTCGACCAGCTCTCTGTTTTGATCAATAATGCCTTTGGCGTGGCGATTGCCAATTATGTGGCGCAGAATTATGGCGCTGGATTCATGGAAAGAATCCGCAGTGGGGTGAAAGCCGGGCTGGTGCAGACAGAAATTACGAATGTGCTGCTCTGCGCGCTTATTTTGCTGGGCCGCGGCTGGGTTGTTCCGATGTTTCTCAATGAACCATCGGCGGAAATCGTTAAATATGCCAATGGTTATTTAATGGCGGTGGCGCCCTTTTATCTGCTTCTTGGACTGTTGCTCATTGTCCGGTCTACCGTTCAAAGCATGGGAAACAGCGGGGCACCCTTTGCCGCCTGTATTGTGGAGTTGGTGATGCGGATCGCCGGGACCTTCGGTTTATCCTTGGTGCTGGGATATACGGGCATTTGCCTTGCCAGTCCTCTGGCATGGCTGGGTGCAGTGAGCCTTCTGCTGCCGGTCTATGTCCATATGTCTAAAAGAAAGAAATAATTCATGACCGGAATTGTAGCTATGGCTCAAAGACTTTGTTCATCAGAGATACTAAAGCTGCATATATCTGTTTCTTTTTTTCGGAATGGTTTTGCCAGCAGGAAGAATCCGAAAAGAAGTCCGCTAATAACCAGTGACCATGGAATCTGGGACCAGGATATGGTTTGATTTTGAAGCACATCCGCCGTGTAGGTACTGGCAATGACCGGAGCCAGGTTATTATTGAAAAAATGAATGAGAACGACAGCCCATATATTATTGGTTTTCATATAGACGAAGCCAAAGAATATTCCGTAGGTGACGCAGGTAATGAGCTGGCTGACAAGCATAATGATGCCTTGTTCTGGAGATACATAGTAAAGGAAATCTACCGGCAGGTGCCATAAGCCCCACACGATACCGAGGATAAGTACGCCGGTTCGGAGTCCAAAGCGTTTTTGCAACATCGGCTGCAGGTAATAACGCCAGCCGTATTCTTCTCCGAAAAAGGCAACAAAAACAAGGAGAAAGTTCAGCGGCATGGAGGCTATATAAATCCATGTATCTGTAGAGGTCAAAATCTCTGCAAATACATTAAACTGGCCGGCAGAAATAAAGCCAATGCCTGCTCTTAAAAAATAGAGTACAAGAAAGAGCAAAATGCAAAGAAGAGAAGCTCTCCAGCACTTTCCGTTCAAACCGTAGGCCTTTCGGCGCTTTTTTCCGGATATGAGCAGAAAAATCCAGCCAAGAATACTTCCGCCCATCATAATCAACTGCATGATCATCTGCCAGAAAGGCACTGTGCCGCCGGGCATCTCAAGAACCTTTTCCGGCTGTATGACAGATAGTATGGAAGATATGAGCATTAATGCGGTGATAAAAAGAAAGCCGAAGAAAAACAATTTCGGCATATCCGAATCGTTTTTTCGGGTCAGTAGATATGACAGCATGACGCCGGCGGCCGGATACATCATTTGGGTATTGACAAAGGCAGTCAAATCCAGTTGTCTGGAATATCCATACCACATGGGGAATCCCATCAGAAAGGTAATTCCATAGGCCACAATAAGAAAAATAATCAGTTGTTTTTTGTCTGTTTTTGAGTTCATTTTTTGTCCTCCGTTCTACTACAATATATTTATGGGTAATATCCCTTACAGCCAGTAAGGAATTATCCA
>CATZYB010000039.1 GCA_958426095.1 uncultured Lachnospiraceae bacterium | reverse complement strand
CCGGCATCGGGCGTCATGAAGAACTTTTGGAAAGCTGCGAGGCTTACCAGGAAATTGCAAAATCCCAGTTGTCAGAATCCGAGTTGAAAGGAGGCCGTGCGTCATGAGTGAAGAGAGAAGAAGACCGATGAGAGGCCGCGGACCGATGGGCCAGGGAATGATGCCGGGAGAAAAGGCAAAGAATTTTAAAGGCAGTGTCGGAAAGCTTTTAAATTATATGGGACGATATAAGATCGCTTTGGCGTTTGTGCTTGTTTTTGCTATTTGCAGTACGGCGTTTAATATTGTCGGACCGAAAATTTTGAGTAAGGCGACAACGGAGATTTTTAACGGCCTTTTGTCAAAACTTTCCGGCGGCGATGGAATCGACTTTGGAAAAATCGGCCGAATCCTTCTTATATTAATAGGTATTTATGCAGTCAGCGCCTGTTTCTCATTTATCCAGGGCTGGCTTATGACGGGAATTTCTCAGAAGATGTGTTTCCGTATGCGTAAGGAAATCTCTGAGAAAATTAACCGGATGCCGTTGGAATATTTTGAATCCAGAACCGTCGGCGAGGTTTTATCCCGGATTACTAATGATGTGGATACGCTGGGAATGAGCCTGAACCAGAGCGTGACCCAGCTGATCACGTCGGTGACGACGATTATCGGTATTATGATCATGATGCTCAGTATCAGTCCGCTGATGACATTGATCGCTATTGTCATTTTGCCGGTATCGATGATCTTAATTACAACCGTTGTCAGATCCTCTCAGAAATACTTCCGGACACAGCAGGAATATTTGGGTCATATCAACGGTCAGGTGGAAGAGGTTTACAGCGGCCAGAATATTGTTAAAGCCTTTGACCGGGAGGAAGAGGTGCTGAAAGAGTTTTCCGAAACCAACGATACCCTCTATGCTTCCGCATGGAAATCCCAGTTCTTTTCCGGTATGATGCAGCCAATCATGAACTTTGTCGGAAATTTAGGCTATGTGGCGGTAGCTGTCGTCGGCGGTTATCTGACCATTCGTGGAACGATCGAAATCGGCGATATCCAGGCCTTTATTCAGTATGTCCGTCAGTTTACCCAGCCGATTTCCCAGGTGGCTCAGGTGTCTAACATGCTCCAGTCGATGGCTGCGGCATCGGAACGGGTATTTGAATTCCTGGCTGAACCGGAGGAGGAGATTACCGTGGAAAATCCGGTGCATCTGGAAAATCCGGAAGGCAGTGTGTCCTTCCAGAATGTACGCTTCGGCTACAAACCGGATAAAATGGTTATTCATGATTTTAGCTGTGATGTGAAGCCGGGACAGATGGTTGCCATTGTCGGACCGACGGGCGCCGGAAAGACGACCATGGTCAAGCTGCTCATGCGGTTCTATGATGTGAACAGCGGAAACATTCTGGTTGACGGACACAACATTAAAGACTTTAACCGGGGAGAGCTTCGGGAACTGTTCGGAATGGTTTTACAGGATACATGGCTCTTTAAAGGAACGATTATGGAAAATATCCGTTACGGACGTCTTGACGCAACGGACGAAGAAGTTATCGAAGCGGCGAAGGCCGCCCATGCCCACCGATTTATCCAGACCCTTCCGGGAGGTTATCAGATGGAATTAAACGAGGACGCCAGCAATGTTTCTCAGGGACAGAAGCAGCTTTTGACCATTGCCCGGGCGATTTTGGCAGACAATCCGATTTTGATCCTGGATGAAGCGACCAGCTCCGTCGATACCCGGACAGAGGAACGGATTCAGAAGGCTATGAACAATCTGATGAGGGGGCGGACCAGCTTTGTCATCGCCCACCGTTTATCCACCATCAGAGATGCGGACGTTATTCTTGTCATGCGGGATGGCGATATTGTCGAGCAGGGCAATCATGAAGAACTGCTCAGAAAGGGCGGCTTCTACGCAGACCTGTATAATTCCCAGTTTGAGGAAACGGCCTGAGATTTTTCATAAGGAACTTTCCGGAGAGCTGTTTTACGGATACGTTGATTTTCTGAAAAGCGTTGGTTATAATATAAATAGGTAACGGCAAAAGTCTATTGACGGAGGTTGGGGTATGATTATCTATCATGGAAGCAATGTGATTGTAGATAAACCAAGGATGGTATTTCAAAATCGGACACTGGATTTTGTATTTGCTAATCGAAACGACAGTTATCAGGGCGAGCATTATGATATTGTTTTCGGGCCGGTGGCAAACGATACGATTTATCGTACATTTATTGCTTATGAGGAAGGCATTTTGACAAAGGAAGAGACGATTGCCCGACTGAAGGTGAAGAGGTTGTATAATCAGATGACTTTTACTTCGGAAAGGGCACTGCTGGAATTGAAATATGTCGGTCAATTATCTATGGGGAGGGATTGCGATGGAAGAAGTAAATATTAAAGCTATGCTGGAGTTCATTATTCCGCGTCTGGTTTTAATGTTGATGGAAAAACAATCTCTCACAGAAAAGGAAGCGTTGACAAAGCTTTACGGTTCGGAATTATATCGTCAGTTAGAGCGGGAAGAAACAAAGCTCTGGCATTTAAGCGTTCCTACTTTATATAATTTGTGGCTGGAAGAAAAAGAAAGCGGACATATAACTTACCCGGAGGAGGCATGAACATGGATGAAAGGACCAACTTTATTGTTTTTTGTATAGAAGAGTACAAAACGGCCAAAGGAATGAATGGAAAGGCTGTTATTGAGCTTTTTAATCAGTACCATGTGATTGACTATATCCGTGATTATTATGAGGCTTTGCATACGACTGGCAGACAGTATATTGTAGATGACATCAGTGCTTATATTGAAACCAGACAACTGTCTGTAGTTTGATTATTTTAAAAGTCCGTCTTGTGGTGTTTTGCCACAGGACGGGCTTTTTGAGTTCAAATAATAAGGCTGAAAATTCAAATCCAGCCGCCGTCAAGCGTGATGATCTGGCCGGTCAGGTAGGCGTGCTCTCCGGCCAACTGGAGAGCCAGACGGCCGACTTCTTCCGGGGCGCCCATTCGGCAGGATGGAATTTCATCGATGAGCTGGTTTCGCTCTTCTTCCGATAAGAAGTGATTCATTTCTGTGTCAATGGCGCCGCAGGCGATGGCATTGACGGTAATATGGCTTGGGGCCAGTTCTTTGGCCAAAGCTTTTGTGAAAGCATTCATGCCGCCTTTGGATGCCGAGTAGGCAACTTCACAGGAAGCGCCGCAATTACCCCAGACGGAAGAAATGTTGATGATACTTCCTGACAGGCGGGCGACCATGTCAGGAATTACCTGTTTACAGCAGTTAAAAACCGATGTAAGATTGGTCTGTATGATTTCGTCCCATTCTTCGGCGCTCATATCGCTGAGCAGGCCAATATGGGAAATGCCTGCGTTATTGACGAGACAATCGATCGGCCCCAGAACGTTTCGGGCTTCGGTCACAAATTGCTGTGCATCGCTATAACAGCCCATGTCGCCAATAAAGGCATAGCATTGGCATCCCATGGCTTCAATATGTTTTTTTACATAAATTAAATCGTCTTTATTTTTCTTACAGCAGATACCAACGGACCATCCGGCGCCGGCAAAGGCCTCGGCAACGGCCCGCCCGATGCCTCTGGAAGCACCGGTGATCAGGACGGTTTTGTGTATCATAGTCTATTTCCTTTTACAATTTTATTAAATATTGTGCGTTATTTTGAGTATAGCATAAAACGGCAGGACATGTATACATTTTTAATAAAAAGTATCAAAAAAAATTGGTCAAAATTAAATTGTGAAATGTGCTAAAATTCATAAATGAAATTATTCTGTAACAAATTTGTAATCTACATGGGTCTGTTTTATAAAAACGGATAAAAAAAACCTTTACTTTTTGGCATATTTGCACTATTATATAAAAAGGAGTTGATACGAACAGGACTATATGATAATAAGTAAGGGTGGTAAAAATGATTTCAAATCAGATTTTACAGACGACGATGGAAGGTTTAAAAGCTATTACCAGAGTTGATCTGTGCGTTATGGATACCGAGGGGAAGGTTTTGGCATCCACAATGAATAATGCGGAAGAATATGAAAATGCTGTTTTGGACTTTGTCAATTCTCCTGCGGACAGTCAGGTACTCAGTGGCTTTCAGTTCTTCAAAGTATTTGACGAGCATCAGCTCGAGTTCGTTATTCTGGCCAAAGGGGACAGTGACGATGTTTATATGGTTGGGAAGATTGCTTCATTCCAGACACAGAATCTGCTCGTAGCTTATAAAGAGCGTTTTGATAAGGATAATTTCATTAAGAATCTTCTTTTGGACAATCTGCTCCTGGTGGATATTTATAATCGTTCAAAGAAGCTGCGGATCGACACGGACGTTCGTCGGATCGCGATCATTATTGAATTAAACAGCGACAAAGAATTAAATGGTCTTGAGATCGTGCGCGGTATTTATACGGGCAAGACAAAGGACTTTATTACGGCGGTTGATGAGAAGAGCGTTATCCTTGTCCGTGAAGTGAAGGAGAGCGAGAATTATGAAGCTTTATCCAAATCCTGTAAAGGACTTTTGGATATGCTCCACAGTGAAGGCCTGACAAAGTGCCGGATAGCTCTCGGAACGATCGTGCATGAGATTAAAGATGTTTCCCGTTCTTATAAAGAAGCGAAGATGGCCCTGGATGTGGGTAAGATCTTCTATAGTGAGCGCGCTATTGTCGCTTACAGTAATCTGGGTATTGGACGTTTGATCTATCAGCTTCCTGTGCCGCTGTGCAAGATGTTTATCAAGGAAATCTTTGACGGCAAATCTCCGGATGATCTGGATGAGGAAACGCTGATAACGATCAATAAGTTTTTTGAAAACAGTCTGAATGTTTCCGAGACTTCCAGACAGTTATATATTCACCGGAATACGCTGGTTTACCGTCTGGATAAGCTTCAGAAGAGTACGGGACTGGATCTGAGGGTGTTCGAAGATGCGATCACATTTAAGATTGCGTTGATGGTTGTCAAATATATGAGATATATGGAGACATTTGAATATTAAAAAGATTTAAAGCAAGGTACTGGCGATAAAAGGAGGTCATAACGTGATTGTTTTAGATAACGTTTGCAAAACTTATAGCACAGGTGTGTCTGCTTTAAATGGTGTTAACCTTAGAATTCGTAAAGGTGAATTTGTATTTATCGTGGGAAGCAGCGGTTCAGGTAAAACAACACTGTTTAAATTATTATTAAAAGAGCTGGAACCAACTTCCGGAAAGATTTATATCAACAGTCAGAATATCGGCCGTCTGCGTCGGCGGAAAATTCCGAAGATGCGCCGGGGAATCGGCGTCGTTTTCCAGGATTTCCGTTTGTTAAAGGATCGGAATGTCTATGAAAATATCGCGTTCGCTCAGCGAGTCATAGGCAAACCGGCGAAGGTCATTAAGGAGAGCGTACCGCAGATGCTTACGCTGGTCGGGCTGGCTGATAAGGCGGAATCTATGCCGAATGAATTATCCGGTGGTGAGCAGCAGAGAGTTTCTCTGGCCAGAGCGCTGGTGAATAACCCGCCGGTCTTACTGGCCGATGAGCCGACAGGAAATCTGGATCCGGTGAATGCATGGGAGATTATGAAGCTCCTGGAGGATATTAATAAACGAGGAACCACGGTAGTCGTTGTTACCCATAATCGGGATATTGTTGAACGTATGCAGAAACGGGTTATTACGATAGACAAAGGTGTGGTTGTCAGCGATGAAAAAGGTGGAATAACAAATGATCGGTAGAATATTTTACACAATCCGGCAGGGCTTTAAAAATATTGGCCGTAACCGGTTGTTTTCCCTGGCGTCTGTTGGAACGATCACCGCATGTTTGTTTATATTTGGCATATTTTATTGCATTGTGGCAAATTTTCAGTATATGGTGCATGCGGCGGAGAGCAACGTAGGCGTAACAGTTTTTTTTGATGAGACAACAACGGAAGAACAGATGCTGGAAGTTCAGCGTCTGATCGATGCGCGGGAAGAGGTCAGCTCAACAACCTATATTTCTGCGGAACAGGCATGGGAGAACTTCAAGCAGGATTATTTTCCGGACGGTGACGAAGGTATCCTGGCCGGACTGGACCAGGACAATCCGCTGGTGGATTGTGCCAGCGTTCAGGTTTATTTGGCAGATACATCCAGACAGGCCGAACTGATATCTTATATCGAAGGACTGGAGGGGGTATCGGAGGTCAATGCCTCGGATATCATTGCAGACAGCTTTACGAATTTCAGCCGTTTGATTGGATATGTATCGCTTGGTATCATTTTAATTTTGGTATTTGTTGCAATTTTCCTGATCAGTAATACGGTCATGATCGGTATTACTGTTCGTAAAGAGGAGATTGCGATCATGAAATACATTGGTGCGACGGATTTCTTTGTCCGCGGGCCATTCCTTGTTGAAGGCATGACGATCGGTCTGATCGGCTCCGCAATTCCGGTAATTGGTTTGCGTTTGCTTTATCCGATGGTTGTTGACTTCGTTTTGGAACACTTCTCAATATTAAACAGAATACTTACATTTATGGATGTAAATGATGTATTCAATATCCTTATTCCGATATCGCTTGCAATCGGTTTGGGTATTGGTTTTATCGGAAGTTATATGACTTTGAGAAAACATGTCAGAGTATAGGAAGGGAGAAAAGATATGAAACGTATACATACAAGGCTTCTTAGTATACTGATGGCCTTTGTGATGGCTTTTTCGTTCAGTTTGACAGCTCTGGCTGCGGACGAGAACGACAAAGAGGAAAAAGAACAGCAGATTGAAGCGCTGCAGCAGGAAAAGGAAGCCCAGAATCAGGCTTTGGATTCCATGCAGACCGATAAGGCAAATACGGAGGCTGAAATTGCCTCTCTGGATGAGCAACTGACAACGGTCCAGGGGCAGATCGATACAACGAATGCAGAGCTGGAGCAGACGGAGGCCGCTTTGGAACAGACCAAAAAAGATCTGGAAGCTGCCCGTGAAAAAGAGCAGAAACAGTATGAGACTTTAAAACTCCGTATTAAAGTTATGTATAAAAAGGGAGAAACAGGATATCTGGAAATTCTCCTGGCAGCAGAAGATATTACTTCTCTGTTAAACAGTACCGAATATATTTCAAAAATTTCGGATTATGACAGCAACCTGCTTCAGAGTCTTCAGGAGACAAGAACGCAGATTGAAGAATTGGAAAAACAGCAGGAAGAAGAAGTTGCCCGGATCACACAGTTGAAGGAAGAACTGGAGGGACAGGAAACAGAACTGCAGGGAATCCTTGATGAGAAAGCAACCTATATTCAGTCGCTGAATGCGTCGATTGAATATACAGAAGATTATATTCAGGAATTAGAAGAAAATATTTCTATGGAGCAGCAGGCTCTGGCAGAAATCGAAGCCGAGATCCGTGCAGCGGCGGCCGCCGCAGCAGCAGAAGCAGCTGCCGCAGCAGCGGCTCAGGAAGCGGCCGCAGCATCCGGTGGAAGCGACGATGGCGGCAGCAGCTATGTGCCGGATGTTTCCACAGCTTCAAAACCGTCCTATGGCGGCGGCTGGGTATGGCCAAGCGACACAACCTTATTGACAGATACCTTCGGTTATCAGGATTGGCGCGGCGGCAGCCACAACGGTATCGATATCGGTGCAAGCTATGGCTCTCCGATTTATGCGGCAGCCAGCGGTACGGTATGGATCGCAGGATACAGCAGCAGCGCCGGCAACTGGGTTGTCATTGACCATGGCGGCGGCGTTCTGAGCGTATATATGCATGCGTCCGCCTTATATGTCAGCGCAGGACAGTATGTCAGCGCAGGACAGTCTATCGCGGCAGTCGGAAGTACCGGATGGTCCACAGGTCCACATCTCCACTTTGGCGTTATGGTAGGATCTTCTGGCGGATACGATGGTTATTGGGTTGACCCGTTGGGGTATGTCAGCCCGTGATAAATATGTACATACAAAGAGGCAGTGCTTATGAATTGCCTTCAAAAGTTTGACTTTATTGCGAAGCGGATGTTTCCGCTTCGCATTTTTTTATGCAGCCAGGAGGCGTTTCCTGTGGTACACCGGGCTCGGTCGCTCGGGTTTCCGGAAATTTTAGGAAACGCACAAAGATGTATTTATAAAAATAAGAAAAGTTATCATTATTATATATTGTTTATATTGAAGGCCTATGATATGATGTAGGAGGTTAGTTATTTCTAACCAATGTGAATAAATCATTTAGCGTGGCGGCCTGGTATAAAAAACTGGGCCGAAACTCTATATGGGAAAGGAGTTTTATGGACTATTTACAGATTGAAAAGGTTATTGGAAGAGAAATTATTGATTCCCGCGGAAATCCAACGGTGGAAGCGGAGGTTTATCTGGCTGACGGAACCATTGGCCGGGGCGCTGCGCCGAGCGGTGCGTCCACCGGAATATTTGAAGCGTTAGAATTACGGGATGGAGATAAAGAACGGTTTGGCGGCAAGGGAGTCAGCAAAGCGGTTGAAAATATCAATACAGTGATCAACGACGTATTGGCGGGCATGGACAGCTCAGATATTTACGCCGTTGACCGGGCCATGATCGAAGCTGACGGGACAAAGGATAAATCCCGATTGGGGGCCAATGCGATCTTGGCCGTGTCCATTGCCTGCGCCAGGGCGGCTGCTGCGGCACAGGATCTGCCGCTTTATCGTTTTTTGGGCGGTATTAATGGAAACCGTATGCCGGTTCCGATGATGAATATTTTAAATGGGGGCGCCCATGCGGCGAATACGGTGGATGTTCAGGAATTTATGATCATGCCGGCGGGAGCAACCAGCTTTCGGGAAGGACTTCGCTGGTGCACCGAGGTATTTCATGCTTTGGCCGCTTTGTTAAAAGAGAGAGGACTTGCCACTTCTGTGGGCGATGAGGGTGGCTTTGCACCGGATCTGGCCAGCGACGAGGAAGCCATCGAGTGTATTTTAGAGGCAGTGAAAAAGGCCGGTTATGAACCGGGAAAGGATTTCGTACTTGCCATGGATGCGGCTTCCAGTGAGTGGAAGGGTGAGAAAAAAGGCGAATATATCCTTCCGAAATGCGGCAGACATTTTACTTCGGCGGAGCTTGTTGAGCATTGGAAAGGTCTGTGTGAAAAATATCCGATTTATTCCATCGAGGACGGTTTGGACGAAGAAGACTGGGAAGGCTGGCAGATGATGACCAGAGAACTGGGCGATAAGATCCAGCTGGTCGGCGACGACTTGTTTGTCACGAATACGGAACGGCTTAAGAAGGGGATTTCCCTGGGCTGTGCCAATTCGATCTTGATCAAGCTCAATCAGATCGGCTCCGTATCCGAAACGCTGGAAGCGATTAAAATGGCCCACAATGCGGGCTATACAGCTGTCACTTCCCATCGTTCCGGCGAAACGGAGGATACGACCATTGCCGATTTGGCGGTGGCCTTAAATACCTGCCAGATAAAGACGGGGGCGCCGAGCCGGAGCGAGCGGGTGGCAAAATATAATCAGCTTTTAAGAATTGAAGAAAAATTGGGCGCAAGCGCCGTTTATCCGGGAATGGGCGCTTTTCATATTAAATAAACAAAAAGGAGGAATTATTTATGTCAATGATCAATAAAGAAGTGAGTGAATTTTCCGTACAGGCTTACCAGAATAATGCCTTTTTAACGGTGACAAAGGCGGATATTCTCGGAAAATGGAGTGTATTTTTCTTCTATCCGGCGGATTTTACCTTTGTGTGCCCGACGGAGCTGGAGGACCTGGCCAATAAATATGATGAATTCAAGGCGATTAACTGTGAAATCTATTCGGTTTCCTGCGATACCCATTTTGTACACAAGGCATGGCACGACGCGTCGGAGCGTATTCAAAAAATTCAGTATCCGATGCTGGCCGACCCGACCCACGCTTTGGCAAAGGATTTTGAAGTGCTGATCGAAGCGGACGGCCTGGCTGAGCGGGGCAGCTTTATTGTCAATCCGGAAGGGAAGATTGTCGCTTATGAAGTAAATGCGGGCAATGTGGGAAGAAATGCGGATGAATTGTTCCGTAAGGTGCAGGCAAGCCAGTTTGTTTATGAGCATGGCGACGAGGTTTGCCCGGCCAAATGGCAGCCTGGCGCAGAGACCCTGAAACCAAGTCTGGACCTTGTCGGTCTGTTATAAGGACAGTAAGGAGAGTGACTATGAATTTATATGATGTCGTTGTTATCGGCGGGGGCCCGGCGGGGCTTACCGCCGCTCTCTATCTTGCGAGAGCGCGTTATCGGGTAGTTGTTGTAGAAAAAGAGCATTTCGGCGGACAGATCACCATTACTTCCGAGGTGGTGAATTATCCGGGAGTGGAAATTGCCAGCGGACAGTCTCTGACAGAGTCGATGCGGCGTCAGGCTGAAAAATTCGGAGCGGAATTTTTACTGGCGGAGGTGACCGGACTTGAATTGGAGGGCGATGTCAGGAAGGTATCGACCAGCCGGGGAACTCTGGAGTGTTTCGGTATCCTTCTGGCGACGGGGGCCCATCCGAGGAGCGTCGGATTTAAAGGCGAAGAGGAATTTAAAGGGCATGGGGTGGCTTATTGCGCCACCTGCGACGGCGAATTCTTTACCGGAAAGGACGTTTTCGTTGTCGGCGGCGGATTTGCGGCGGCGGAGGAAAGCGTTTTTCTGACCAAGTATGCGAAACATGTAACCATACTTATCCGGGGAGAGGATTTTACCTGTGCCAAAAGCACGGCGGATGGGGCGAGAAACCATGAGAAGATCACGGTGCTGACCAATACCCAGGTCCGGGAGGCCTCCGGAGACGCGGGACTTCGGCAGCTGATTTATGAAAACCTGAAAACCGGTGAAGTGACCGAGTACAGGGCGCCGGAGGGCGAGGGCTTTGGTATTTTTGTCTTTGCCGGATATGAACCGGCCACAGAGCTGGTCCGGGGCAAGGTAGAATTAAACGAGCAGGGCTATGTGGAAACGGACCGCCATCAAAAAACCAGTGTGGATGGGGTTTATGCCGCCGGAGACGTGTGTGAAAAAACACTGCGTCAGGTGGTCACTGCCGCCGGGGACGGCGCTTTGGCCGCTACCGAGCTGGAGCGTTATGCGGCGGCCATGCAGGAAAAAACAGGTCTTCATCCGGAAATTCTGGCGGCGGCCGTATCTGTCGGCGATGCGGCAAAAACGACTTCCGGAACTGCTTCAAGCCAGTCCGCCTCTCCTTCATCGGGAGTGTTCACCGAGGATATCAGGAATCAGCTGATCGGAGTCTTTGGCCGTATGGAACGGCCTTTAGTGTTAAAATTATATTTGGATGCACAGCCGGTATCCGGGGAGCTTCGCGCTTATATGGAAGGGATGGCGGAATTGTCCGAAAAAATTTCCGTAGAAATTCAGGAAGCTGCCGACGGACAGGAGACGCCATGTGTCCGGGTATTTCTGGCCGACGGCACAGATACGGGGCTGGCCTTCCACGGCGCACCCGGCGGCCATGAATTTACATCTTTTGTCTTGGGGCTTTACAATGCCTCCGGTCCGGGACAGGCTATTGATGAAGAAATCGAGAAAAGGATTCGGTCGATCGATCATCCGGTACATATGCGGATTATGGTATCCCTTTCCTGCACCATGTGTCCGGAGCTGGTGACGGCGGCCCAGAAGGTTGCGGCCTCCAATCCGATGGTGCGAGCCGAAGTCTACGATCTGAACCATTTTCCGGAAATGAAGGAAAAATATAATGTCATGAGTGTGCCGTGTATGGTTGTAAATGATGAAAATGTCACCTTTGGAAAGAAGAGTATTCAGCAGCTTCTGGAAATGATTTAAAAAGTTGTTTGCATCCGGTGAAATGTGTTAAAATAGGGGCATCGAAAGTATAATGTAAAGGGATGGGAGTTTGAGAATATTAGTCGTGGAAGATGCGAAGGATATGAACCGGCTTATTGTAAAGACTTTGACAAAGGCCGGTTACAGTGTCGACGGCTGCTTTGACGGGGAGGATGGTCTTGCCCACCTTCTGGGAGCGGAGTACGATGCCATTTTGCTGGATGTGATGATGCCGAAGCTGGACGGTTACGGGATGCTGAAGCGGCTTCGGGATCAGGGGATAGATACTCCGGTTCTATTTCTCACGGCCAGAGACGCCGTGGAGGACCGGGTGAAAGGTTTGGATGCGGGAGCGGACGATTATCTGGTCAAGCCCTTCGATTTTGACGAGCTTCTGGCACGAATCCGGGTCATGACCCGCAAGCGTGCGGGAAGCCGGAGCAATCGGCTGACGCTGGCCGATCTGACGGTGGACATTGAACGCCGGACGGTTCGGCGGGGGGATACAGAAATTGTGCTTTTGCCGAAGGAATTTTCTATTTTAGAATATATGATCCGCAACCAGGGCATTGTTTTGTCCCGGGGACAATTGGAAAATCAAATATGGAATTATGAATATTCCGGCAGTTCCAATAATATCGATGTTTATATAAGCCGTCTGCGGAAAAAAATCGACAATGGATACCCTGTCAAATTACTGCATACCATACGGGGCGTGGGATGGGTCCTTCGGGCCGGAGAAAATGCGGAGGGCGTATGAGAAATTTTTCAGTCAAAGTCAGGCTTACCGTCTGGCTCACATTATTGATGGCGCTGTTGGCCGGTCTTCTGCTGGTGTTTATGTTATCCATCAGCAGCGCGGTGGCCTCGCAAACCGCCATGTCTCAGCTTTCTCAAACGGTTCAGAGCAATGTCGGACAGGTGAAACTGACGGAAGGCAAGCTGGAGCTGGGGGATGATTTTCATTTTTACCGGAGCGGCGTGACGATGTTGGTTTATAGTCAGAATGAGGCCTTATTAGCCGGACAGATTCCGGTATCCTTCACGGCCGGGGAGCCTTTTCAAAATGGGGTGACCCGTATCGTGCCTTCCGGAGAGGAACGTTATCTTGTATTAGATATCCGGATCCCGATGGGGTGGGAGGAATGTATCTGGCTTCGGGGGATTATGGAAGCGCCGGAAAACGGGGCGCTTACCCGCAATCTTTTGACAGTGGCCCTGGCGGCGCTGCCGATTTTTATCTTTCTGGTGGCCGCAGGCTGTTATTGGATTTCAAAGAGGGCCTTCCGTCCGCTGGATAATATCACTGCCACAGCATTGGCAATCAATGAAGCCAGAGATTTGTCACGGCGGATCGATCTGCCTCCGGGAAAGGATGAATTTTCACGACTGGCCGGGACCTTTGATCGGCTGTTTGAACGGCTGGAGCGTTCTTTTGAGGCGGAGAAACAGTTTACTGCCGACGCCTCCCACGAACTGCGAACCCCGGTTTCAATCATCAAAGGGGCCTGTGAATATGCTGAAAAATACGATGAGACGCCGGAAGAGCGGCAGGAGACGATTTCAATGATCCACCGCCAGGCCGACCGGATGTCCGAACTCATTTCCGGGCTGTTGAGTATGACCCGTTTAGAGCAGGGAACAGAGACGGCCCGCATGGAACAAGTCGATTTGAGAGAACTGGTTTCTTCTATATGTAAAGAATCCGTTTATACTCAGGAACGATTGTCTGTGGAGCTTCCGGAAAAAGTCATGGTGCAGGCCGATCCGACCCTTCTTTCCCGGTTGATTCAAAACCTGATAGAAAATGGTTTTAAATATGGTAAGCCCGGCGGCCGTGTCTGGATATCGGCGGGTGCAAGTGAGGATGAAGTCCTTCTGCGGGTCCGGGATGACGGGATCGGTATCCCGCCGGAGCAGCAGGATAAAATATGGCAGCGGTTTTATCAGGTGGACACTTCCCACGGCGACGAAGGCGGCGCAGGTCTGGGCCTGGCCATGGTACAGCAGATTGCCCGGATCCATGGAGGATATATGACGCTGAAAAGCGAGCCGGATGTGGGCAGTGAATTTACCCTGCATCTGCCGAAAAATATTTTTTAAATTTCATGTAGATTTCATATTCGAATCGTAGGATTTACCTATAAAGAAGAAAGGGGTATGAAAATAATGAAAAGAAAAATAACATTGTGTGCATGGGCACTTTCCTTAATGTTACTCGCCGGTTGTTCACAGGAGAAAGGACAGATGTCTTATATCGGAGCGGATGCGGCAAAACAGGCGGCCCTGGAGGACGCCGGGCAGACCGCTTCCGGCGTTGAATCCCTGACGGCCGATCTGAAAAACCGAAACGGACAGGATTATTATCAGATTGATTTTACAGTGGATGGAAAACGTTATCAGTATGATATTGATGCTCTGACTGGCGTGGTCATCGAAGCCGATTCTTCCAACACAGCCGTGGCAAGCAGCACAGCTGCGGATGCCAGTACAGCTGCGGATGCCGACAAGGCGGTGGGCGCAGGTACGATTGAAACGAAGGCTGGCACAAATACAAATTCCGGTACGGAAATAATATCTGAAGAGGATGCAAAAACCAATGCGCTGACTCACGCTGGTCTGACCAGCGATCAGGTAACATTTGTGAAAAGCAAGCTGGACTATGAAAACGGCCGACAGGTGTATGATGTGGAATTCTATACTGCAGATTATAAAGAATATGACTATGAAATCGATGCTTTAACCGGGGAGGTTTTGAGCTATGATTACGAGGCGGAAGGCTACACAGCTCAGAATTCATCCGGCAGCCAGATTACTGAGGAGAAGGCGAAGGAATTGGCTCTGGCTCAGGTGCCGGGAGCCACAGCAGACGACATCCGGGAGTTTAAAACAGACTACGACGACGGACATTTCCAGTATGAAGGAAAGATTATTTATAATGGCATGGAATATGAATTTGAAATCGACGGCTACAGCGGAGCTATCCGAAGTTGGGAAGCGGAAGATGTAAAACATTAGAACGCCGGATTGGGTGAAATGTAAATATCAAACAAAGAAAAGTACAGAAACATTGATATGAGTGTGTTCTGTACTTTTTTATGCTGATAATTATGGGATATGCTATTTGCACAAATTTTCGACAGTTAATTTACATAGCCG
>CATZYB010000038.1 GCA_958426095.1 uncultured Lachnospiraceae bacterium | reverse complement strand
TCTTCTCCGGGATAACGTGTTGAAAAATAAAAACCGTCTATTGTTTTCATCTTTCTTGAAGTTTCTTTTGAATATTCAATCCCTAAATTTTCTTTTAAATATTTCATTAAACGTGTCAGATTATGGGACCTCAGGATACTTTGGTGTTCCGAATTTTTTTCTCTGGTCTGTATATCGTCATAAGAAGAAATCAGGTGTTTCATATATTTCTCACAAATTCCCTGCGCCATTGCTCCCATCATATTTGCAATCATCCCATGATTATACGAAGCCATAAAAAACTGAAAATCATTATCAGCAAAGTCAAAATAACTACTCATATCCATACATTTTTTCCCTCTCTCTTTATGTTCTGATAATAAAGCATCCGACTTTTCTCCCACTGATTACCAATGACAATTTTCATATCTACTTCCGGGTCTTCAATATTATCTGTCGACACACTTCCCTGAAGCATCCGCATCTCTCTTCTCATCACTTTTCTGTCAAAGTTTTCATTTAAAACCAGAAGTAAATCCACATCACTACTGTATTTCTCTTCACCCCGACTACAGCTTCCATAGAGAAAGGTTGCCTGAACATAAGGACGCAATGGTGAGTTTTTAATTTGTTCCAGGGCATACTCCAAAGCTGCCTGATGCCTTTCAGATTTGATAACCTTCTCCATAATCTCTCCTAAATCTCGCTGATTTTTTGGATAATCTCATCGCAGATATCGTCCACCTTCCGATGATCTGTAGCCACGGCAATATCTGCGGCCGCCGCATATTTGGGACGGCGTTTTTCCAATAAATCCCCAATAAATGCCGTATTTTTATTACCTCTTAAAAGGGGCCGGCTATCATCATCCTTCACCCTCTCCAAAATGGTTTCCGGTTCGGCCGTCAGCCATACAACAGTCCCCGCCGCCTTCATGATGGCCGCATTGGCATCCCGAAGGGCCATACCGCCGCCGCAGGAAACGATCAGATTGCGCTCAGATTTCAGTTCTTCCAAAAGTGCCGTCTCCATATTTCGGAACATTTCTTCGCCTTTTTCTGCAAAAATATCTGAAATACTCATACCCTCACGTTCCACGATCAAAGCATCCGTATCCACTTCTCTCATATTCAGACGTTCTTTTAAACGGGCGGAAACTGTCGACTTTCCAGTACCCATGAAACCAATTAACAATATATTTTTTCTATCCATTTTCATCCCATCCTGTATACATTTTAATTCTTTCTCATTATAGCAATTCTTTCTCCGGATGGCAATGTTCATACATACATGTTATATTCTATTTTCCATCAATGACTGCTCTGGAAATAACCATCTTCTGTACTTCGGAAGTACCTTCATACAGAGGAATGATACGGGCGTCGCGATACATACGTTCAATGGCATAATCTTTCATATAGCCATAACCGCCGTGAATCTGTAAGGATTTATGGGCCACATAAACTGCATTTTCAGAAGCGTAATATTTAGCCATAGCAGCCAGTTTACCGATATTTTCACCATGCTGGCGACGGTCTGCGGCGTTAAGTGTCAGCATTTTTGCCGCTTCTGTCCGGGTGGCCATATCCGCCAGATACCACTGTAAGCCCTGATTGGCATTGATCGGTTTGCCAAACTGTACACGCTGTTTGGAGTATTCCACAGCCGCTTCCAAAGCGCCTTCGGCGACGCCGACACCCTGGGAAGCCATACCGATACGTCCGCCGTCAAGTCCGGCCATGGCGATCATAAATCCACGGCCTTCTTTTCCGAGAAGCTGAGTTCTCGGAACACGACAGTCATCGAAAATCAATTCGGAAACCGGAGCGGCCCGAAGCCCCATCTTATCTTCTGTTTTTCCCACTGAAAAGCCTTTCGTTCCTCGATCAACGATGATGGCGGACATACCTTTGGTCTTCCTGGCCGGATCTGTTAAAGCGATAAGAATCACATAATCACCTTCATCTTCACCCATATTGCTGATGAAACACTTGGAACCATTGATAATATAGTCGTCACCATCAACGACTGCTTTTGTCCGTGCAGAAGCCGCATCCGAACCGGCATTCGGCTCAGTCAATGCAAATGCACCGACAGCGCCTTTACACGCCATTGTTAAATATTTTTGTTTCTGTTCTTCCGTACCATTTCTCAAAATAATATCATTTGTCAATGTGTGTACAGCGATCAATTCGGCCACACTGGCATCTACTTTGGCAATTTCCATAATGACCAATGCCTTTGTCACTTCGTCCACACCAGCTCCGCCGTACTCTTCCGGCACATTCATCCCCAAAAAACCAACATCAGCGACCTTCTGAACAATTCCCGGAGTAAATTTCCCATTCTTGTCCATTTCATCTGCAATTGGCGCTAACTCTGTCTCGGCAAATGTCTTTGCCAACTGGATAATCATTTTCTGTTCTTTCGTTAAAATAAAGCTCATTTCACTACCTCCCAATATATTTCACGTTTTAACTTTGATATTCTTATAGTTTGCAAATTTTATGCCAAATTTGAAATTCTTAAAAACAAGCCTGTTTTCAACGATTTTGATACATTCAATCCAAAAAACAAGGCCAGGGGTGATGCTCATTTGCATCGCCTTTGGCCGTCAAATTCGATTTTTTATTGAATTTATAAGTTTTTTAAGAGTGATGCTCCGGTGCATCATCCAGATGATACTGACGCAGCTTTCTGGAAATGGTTGACTGATTCAGTCCCAGAGCCTCTGCCATCCGCCGGGTACTTCCGAACTGATTCCGAGTATTTTCAAGAAGCTGACGCTCCATCTGACCCAGCGCTTCCTTGTATGGAAGGATACCTTTCACCGTCACCTCGCCGGGCGGCATCTCCCCCTTGCAATATCTTTCCTGAAGATGTTTTGCCCGCATCACCTCGTCCTGTTCCAGTACCACGATATTTTCCACCAGATTTTCCAGCTCACGAATATTTCCCGGCCACTCCAAATGAGCCAAAGTCCGGGCGGCTCTAAGGGTCAATCCCTTATTTTTTCCATATTTCTTATTAAAAATATCCAGGAAATGATAGCAGAGCGGAATTATATCTTCCATCCGCTCTCGCAGAGGCGGGATATCCAGACGAATAACATTCAATCGATAGAACAAATCCCTTCGAAATTTTCCTTCCGCCACCATCTGGTCTATATTTTGATTTGTGGCTGCAATAATCCGAACATCTACAGGAATATTTTTCGAACCTCCAACCCGGAAAATTTCTTTTTCCTGAATAGCCCGAAGAAGCTTTACCTGCATTTCTTGGCTCATCTCGCCGATTTCATCCAGAAAGAGTGTGCCGTGATCGGCCATTTCAAATAATCCGGCTTTTCCTTTTTTCCGCGCGCCTGTAAAAGCCCCGTCCTCATACCCAAAAAGCTCCGACTCAAACAGATTTTCCGGTATGGCGCCACAGTTAATTTTTACAATTGGCTGTCCGCTTCTCCGGCTTGTCTGACATATATATTTAAAAACAACCTCTTTACCCGTTCCCGATTCCCCGGTAATCAGCACAGAAGAATCCACATCTTTAATATATTCAATGGTCTGAAGTATTTTTTTCATCTGCGGGCTTTCCGCAATAATTTCCATTCTCTCCTCGGACACTCTGTTTCCTCCCAGCGCAGGTAAGCACACAGCTTATCTTATCATTTTTGTGATACATATTTTCAACAGCACTTCCAACAGAATAAATACAAGTATGCTCGTTACGATCAGCAGCCGGTTGGCCCGCCGTATATCCTCCGGCTCAGCCTTTCTTTTTTCATCCCCAAGGGTAGGTTTTTCCACCGGTTTGCCAAAATAATCATGAGTACCTCCCAGTTGAATCCCCAATGCTCCAGCGCAGGCGCTTTCTGTCTGGGCGCTATTCGGACTTAAATGCTTATTTCTGTCACGGATAAAACAGCGCCAGGCTCCTGCCGTATCATAACGGCAAAAAACAGATGCAAATACCATGAGAATCCCGGATAAGCGGGCCGGAATAAAATTCACTGCATCATCCATTCTGGCCGAAGCCGTACCGAAATAGCGGTATTTTTCATTCCGATAGCCGACCATCGAATCCAATGTATTGACGGCTTTATAGGCAAATCCCAAGGGCGCGCCGCCGATGGCCATAAAAATCATCGGCGCAGTCACCCCATCCGTCGTATTTTCCGCCACTGTTTCCACCGTGGCCTTAACAATTTCTTCTTCTGAAAGATTTTCCGTATCCCGGCCGACCAGCCAGGACAGCCGCTGTCTGGCCAAAGCTATATCGTGATGCGCCAGCGCATCATACACTTTTAATGCTTCTTCCTTTAAGCATTTCATTGCCAAAATCTGATACATCCAGAAAACTTCCAAAGCAAATGCCAGCCCCGGATGAAGTTTGCCAGCCAGGCAAAGGATTCCGGCTGTCAGAAAAAAGGACGGCAGGACTACCAAAATCACCAGAAATATTCCGGCAAGCCGTTCTCCCCTCTGATTCACCGGAAAACACCGGCGCAAACATTTTTCCATCAGAGAAATCCACTTTCCAATGACACGGATCGGGTGATAGAGCCAGACCGGATCGCCAAAAACAGCATCCAGCAAAAAGGCCGCTGCCAATTTAATCATCATACGTTATTGCCTCCATTGCCCGCACAAAATTTTCTGCAATTTCTGGATTTGCGTAAAAATATAAATGAGGATAGGCCGCATATAAATGCTTCGAAGCCGTGCCGCCGCTCCAGCTTCGTCCATTAGATTTCGACAGCGAAAAATCCGCCGTGCCGCCCTCCATTAAAGAATAATGAAATTCATGGGCCAGAAATGTTTCCCCTTCCCGGCCGATCAGACTGTCCTTCCGGCAAGTTCCGGTAACATAGCCAAAGGGTCCAAGCGTCTTTGTCATCCTGCATTTTCCCGGGACAATTCCTACCATAGACCAGATTTTCCCATCACCATCCTCAATACTCTCAGACAAATACATATATCCGCCGCACTCTCCGATGATTGGAATATTTCTGTTAGCCGCCTTCCGGATTTCCTCTTTCATCATTTCATTCTCTGAAAGATTTTTTGCGTAAAGTTCCGGATAACCGCCGCCCAAATAAATCCCCTGAATATTTTCCGGCAGATGAACATCTTTCATCGGGCTAAACGAAATCAATTCGGCCCCAAGCCGACGCAAAAGCTCCAGATTATCTTCGTAATAAAAACAAAACGCCTCATCTACAGCCACAGCAAGACGAACATGTCCCACCGGAGAAATTGTCGAAAAAGTGTCATGCACTACCATTGGCTCCGCAGTTTCAGCGAGTTCGATCAGTCCATCCAGGTCTATGTATGTTTCGGCCAGTTCACCCAGAATCGCCAGTTTTTCCGATAACCGCTTCTGCTCTGCAGCGGTTACAAGCCCCAGATGACGGCTCTCTAGGGAAACTTTAGAATCCTTCGGCAAAAATCCATAAACTTTCAGTCCGGTCTCCCCTTCGATCAGTTCCCGGTAAAAGGCATACATTCCCTCCCGGACTCCATTGAGAATAACCCCCTGGATCATGGAATCTTTCCGAAAATTTTTAAATCCCTGAATCATAGCTGCCGCTGACAGTGCGGTTCCTTCCGGCCGCACAACCAGTGCAACCGGCGTTTTTGTAATTGACGCCACATGATAACTGCTGCCTTTGTCACCGCTGCCCTGACCGTCATAATAGCCCATAACGCCTTCAACGAGAGCCATGTCTTTTTCCTGCATATACCAGGCAAAAACCTGTCGGAGTTTCTCAGGCTCTAAAAAAACACTGTCCAGATTGATCGACGGCATCCCTGTAATCCGGCGATGAAACATGGGGTCAATATAATCCGGACCGCATTTATAGGGCGCAAGCTTCATTTTCCGTGCTGTCAGCGCCGAAAGTATTGCAGCCGTCACCGTTGTTTTCCCACAGCCGCTCTGAGTTCCCCCGATCATTAGCCGGGGCATGACAGAACGCCTTTCGGAATGATTCAAATTTTCCCCTCTGCCCATCTCTTCTCTCCTTTACAGAACCTTTTTTACAGTCTCAAGAAAACGGCTATATTCCTCTTCCCAAATGCAGAACTCCGGATTGCCTTTCCGAATCTCTGACAAAATCTCCTCCGAATCCATCCAGACTAATTCTTCGATTTCTTCCGTCTGATAATTCAGTGTTTCCAGGGAAACATCCGGTTTCAGCAGATAAACAAAATTGACCTCATAATTTTTAAAGGGCTGGCCATGAAATACAAAATCTCCGCCCACCAACTGCTTAAAAAGATATTGTAAATGATCTTCTGTTGTCCGGATACCAAGTTCTTCTTCCAGCTCCCGAAGAGCTGTCGATAAAAAAGTCTCTCCCTGGGTCATATGTCCCGCACTGGAGACATCCAGACATCCGGGAAAGGAATCCTTATCATACCGGCGGCGCTGAAGAAGCACCTGAAATCGGCCATCCGGCTTTATATCCCGAATAACCCAAATATGCGAACCGCCATGCAGATCGCCGTCCCGGTGTACAGCCTCCCGCTCCTTCACTTTACCAATGCTGTTTCCCTCTTCATCCAGTAATTCAAAATATTCTGTCATGTAAAATACACATCCAATCTATTCAGATTTTCCAAAATATCCTTTTCCTCCGGTCTGCGGATCAAAACCACAGAAACGCCTTCAAGACGAGCCGCCTCCAGTTTTTCCGGAAGACCGCCAGCCGAGCCGCTGTCTTTCGTGACAAGCACTCCGGCTCTGCTCTCCTTCAAAAATCTCCGGTTGGCCTCAACATCAAAGGGCGGCATCTGAGCCCGCCAATGACTTTCATTCTCAAATATCTCCCGACATCGCTGCTTTGAAGTTTCATTATCCAATACCCTTGCATAACAACGCTCCTGAAAATGCTCCACATTATCCCGGTAAATATCCAGCGTTTTTACTCCGGTCAGCAGCGCCGCATTACCCGGCAATTTATTCAGGACTTCCGCCGCCTCATATCCATCCGCCGCCGTATAAATATCCAGAGCTGATTTCCCGGCATCCATCGCATCCCGCCGGGTATATCTGAAATAGTTTAATCCCAATTCCTGACAGGCGGCTTTTACCGTTCGGGTCACCTCCACCGCATAAGGGTGGGAAGCGTCCAGCACATGGGTGATTTTTTTCGCTTTCATCTTCTGAATAAACTGTTCCTTATTCAAATAGCCAATCCATAATTTCACAGGAAAATCCTTATAAAGAGCCGCACCCATATCCGTCGCCGCTGATACAGTAATATCCACTTTTTTGGATACCAGATATTTTACGGCTTCCACAGACTCACTGGTGCCGCCGATCATCAGCCAATGCATGAGATCGGCCCTTTCGCCCACTGCCCGAGAGCTTTTTCAATGGCCATCTCTGTCCGCCAGATATCTTCGTCCAAATGAACGCCGCTGACAAACAAAGCTTCGAATTGGGATGGTGCAATATAAATACCTTCTTCCAGCATGGCCGCGAAATATTCTTTAAAACGCTGCAAATCCGAGGAAGCCGCTGACGGATAATCCGTCACAGGCTGTTTTGTAAAGAAAATACTCATCAATGAACCCGCCCGGTTGCATACCGCATCCACATGATATTTTTTAATATTTTCAAGAAAAGCCTTTTCCAGTTTTTCTGCCTGCAATTCGGCCTTTCTATAAATCTCCGGATGATTCTTTAATATTTCCAGTGTCTTCACCCCAGCGGCCACTGCCGTCGGATTTCCCGAGAGGGTTCCCGCCTGATAGACCGGACCGGACGGCGCCACCATTTCCATAATCTCTTTTCGACCGCCGTAGGCGGCCAATGGCATCCCGCCGCCGATAATCTTACCCATGGTCGTCATATCCGGCATGACATTGTAATGCCCCTGAGCGCCTGAATAACCCAATCGAAATCCGGTAATGACCTCGTCAAAAATAAGGACGCTTCCATAATCCTCCGTAATTTTTCGTAGGCCTTCAAGAAATCCCGGTTTTGGAAGAACAACACCCATATTGGCCGCCACCGGCTCCACAATAAGGGCCGCGATCTGTTCGCCGTAAGTTTCAAACAAAGCCTTCACGCTGTCCAGATTATTATAAACTGCCGTCAATGTTTTGGACGCATAGGCCTCCGGCACCCCGGCACTGTCCGGAACATTCTGGGTCATCAGGCCCGACCCGGCTTTCACCAAAAGTCCGTCCGAATGTCCGTGATAACACCCCTCAAATTTCACAATATAATCCCGGCCCGTATACCCTCTCGCCGCACGGATGGCGCTCATGACGGCCTCTGTTCCTGAGTTCACCAATCGAACCATTTCCACAGAAGGCACCGCATCGATAATCATTTCGCAAAGAGTCACTTCCCCTTCGGTCGGCGCTCCGTAGCTTGTCCCCCGGTATACAGCCTGACAGATGGCCTCCGCCACTTCCGGATTGGCGTGTCCCAGCATCATCGGTCCCCAGGAACCGATATAGTCGATATAATCGTGTCCATCCACATCATAAATATGGCTGCCCTTTGCCCGCTCAATAAACCTTGGCGTCATTCCTACGGCCCGGTAAGCCCGGACCGGACTGCTCACACCGCCCGGCATTAACCGGCAGGCTTTTTCAAAAATCTCCTGACTTTTATCCATGATTTTTCACTCCTTCAGCCACCGGGCAATATCCAGCGCATAGTAGGTAATGATCATCTTCGCCCCGGCCCGCTTCATTGCTGTCATTGTCTCCATAACGACCCGCTTCTCATCGATCCATCCATTAAGAGCGGCTGCTTTCATCATGGAATATTCACCGCTTACGCTATAGGTGCATACAGGCAGCGGAAATTCATCGGCAATGGTCTTTAATATATCCAGATAAGCCAGTCCGGGTTTGACCATAAGAATATCGGCCCCTTCTTCCATATCCAACTCTGCTTCAATTAAAGCTTCCTTCTTATTCCGCCAATCCATCTGATAGGTTTTCCGGTCCCCAAAAGACGGCGCCGAATGGGCTGCCTCTCGAAATGGTCCATAATAGGCCGACGCATATTTAATACTATAGGCCATGATCAGCACATCGCCAAAGCCATTGTCGTCCAGTGTCCGGCGCATATGGCCAATGCGTCCGTCCATCATATCTGACGGAGCCACAATATCGGCTCCGGCTGCGGCACAGCTCAATGCCGCCTTTGACAATAATTCCAGCGTTTCATCATTTAATATTTTTCCCTCACGGATAAGACCGCAATGACCATGGTCCGTATATTCGCAGAGACAAATATCAGCAATACAGATCATTTCCGGATAGATTTCTTTAGTAAGCCGGATAGCTCTCTGCACAATACCTTCCGGATTATAGGCCTCGCTTCCCACTGCATCCTTATGATCCGGTACGCCAAAAAACAAAACAGCCCTTACGCCGCTCTCCCATATTTCCTTCAAATGTATCTTAAATGTATCTAATGAATAATGGTAAATACCCGGCATGGACGGAATTTCTTCCTTTATACTTGTACCTTCCACGACAAAGACCGGGTAGATCAAATCCGAAAGCCCGATATCATATTCATGGATCATATCCCGAATGGCCTGCGAACTTCTCAGACGTCTCGGCCGTCTTATCATATCCATTCTTCTCACTCCCTGTTCTGAAGCTGACATAAACATTCGGTCAGCCCTTCAATTGTATAATTCTCAGCCATTGCTGTCACTGTCAGCCCTGCTCGCTCCGCTTCCCTGGCTGTCACCGGACCAATACAGATAATCTGCGGATACTCCGTCACTCCGACCGTCATTTCAGCAAAAGCCCGGACGGCCGAACCGCTGGCAAAGGTGATGTAATCCGCATCCTTCATCGCCCGCAGCAGCAAATCCCGCTTCCGCCAATCGGCACGGGTTGTATACGCAGCCATATCTTTGTAGTCAATCCCCCTGGTTTCAAAGCACTGATCCAGAGATTTGGAGCCTTCCCTTGCCCGGAAAATAAGTACCTTTTCCAAAGGCTTCATCTGTCCGGCCAATCCTTCCGCCAGACTTTCAGAAGTATAGCTTTCCGGCATATAATCCTCAGAAAAACCATAGTTTTTCAGCATATCCCCCGTACCCGGTCCCACAACGGCAAATTTCAAATGGGCCAGTCTTCGAAAATCTACGCCAAATTTTTTCATGGATTCAAAAAAGAGTTTAACGCCGTTACTGCTTGTAAAAACCAACCAGGCATAATCATCGACATTCCGGATCATTCCCTGAAGCACTTCATCTGATGCCGACTCTGTATAAATCAGACTCAGATCAATGGCTTCCGCTCCCTTTGCCAAAAGGCTCTGATGCTGCTTATGCACCAGTTCCCTTGTTCCCGTCAGCAGCACCTGCTTTCCGGTAAGAGGAAGCTTCGGCCGCCAGTCAAGTTTTTCTGAAAGCCCCACGACATCTCCGACCACAAGGATTCCCGGCGGCCGGATCTCTTCCCTTTTGCATGCTTCGACAATAGTATCCAAAGTTGCTGCGACTTCCCGCTGACTGCCTGTCGTACCGCTTCGAATCACTGCCGCAGGTGTATTTTTGTCCTTACCGTTCCGGATCAGTGCTGTACAAATTTCTTCCAGTCGCTTGATTCCCATAAGAAATACCAAAGTTCCGCCGTATTTCGCCACATTGGCATAATTAATGCCGCCAGCCGCTCTGTCTGATCTTTCTTCGCCTTTTACCTGTTCATGACCGGTAATAAAATGAACCTGGGAAGCCACGCCCCGATGAGTTACCGGAATTCCAGCATAGGCCGGCACACTGTAAGCCGAGGAAACACCCGGAACAATCTCAAAGGGGATTTCCGCCGCTTCAAGGACAAGAGCTTCCTCACCGCCCCGGCCAAAGATGAACGGGTCGCCGCCTTTTAAACGAACCACCATTTTACCTTCAAAAGCCTTTTCCAGTAAAATTTCCTGAATTTCTTCCTGGGACATATGATGATGTCCTGAACGCTTTCCCGCATATATTAACTCCGCATTTTCATTGGCTTCATTCAACAGCGCATTCGACGCCAGATAATCATAAACCAACACATCCGCATGACGAATGCACCACAGGCCCTTAACCGTCACAAGGCCCGCATCCCCCGGACCCGCTCCCACAAGAAATACCTTTCCACGCCGCACGGTCTGCAGCTTCATATCAGGAACATCCGCCCCCAGTCTTTTCGCCAGTTGTTGTCCGATTTTTTCTGCATCTGCTGCAGTTCCCCGGATTTCATCAAAAATCATATGTTTTCCGTCCTGTGCAAAACCGCCCTTTATATGAAGCGTATCTGCTTCAATCCATGAAAATGCACTGGCTGCCGCATTGCATCCGCCGCCGATATATCTTAAAAAGCTCCGCTCCGCCAAAAGCTGACATTCTGCTTCTTTTTTATTCAGTTTGCGGCAGATTTCGAAAAACTCCTCATTTTTCAAAGCTTTTTCAGATACTTCCACCGCTAAGATCGCCTGCCCCGCCGCCGGAAGAAATTCTTCCTCACTTAAAATCTCATACTGGAACCGGGAATAAAAATCTCCATTTTCCTCCCTGGTCTCCGGATATTTCTGCGAATCTCTCCGAAGCCGTTCAAGACCGGCTCTGGCCAGGACAACAGCGTCATACTGACCTTCTGCCAGTTTACGAAGCCGGGTCTGCACATTTCCCCGGATTTCTTTCGTCTGAATTTCCGGATTCAGCATTTGAAGCTGCAGACTGCGCCTCAAACTTCCTGTACCGATAACAGTTCCCGGAGCCATTTCTTTCAAAGGCCTTCCGTCCCTGGTTACTATCATATCTTCCCACTCGGCCCGTTCCACAACAGCTCCAATGGCAAGCCCTTCCGGCATATCCATCGGCATATCCTTTGCACTGTGAACGGCCATATGGATCCTTCCATCCAACAATGCCTGTTCCAGTTCTTTTGTAAAGACGCCTTTGCCTCCAAAGCTTCCCAGAGATTTATCCAAACGCACATCTCCCTCTGTAATTACAGGCAGAATCTCTATTTCGATCTCCGGGTCTATTTCTTTTATTTTTTCAGCCACGATCCGGGTCTGCGCCCGGGCCAGCAGGCTTTTTCTCGTTCCAATTCGGATCTTATCAATCAATTTTCTTCTCCTGACCGGCTATCCCGAATAATTTTGTCAATATCCGCCTCTGTCAGACGGCCTTTATCTTCCAGGGCCGCTTTGAGGACTTTCACCAATATTTCCTTTCGCTCGCCTGAATCCGTCGTTGCCTGATGGATCCGCTCTCTCGCTTCAACGCCCGTTTCCGCCAGAGTTTCATACCAGTCCGGCAAGGCTTCCTGAATCTGCCGGGATACCATCCGTGACAAGGCCGGTGTTCGTCCTCCGGTAGATATGCCGACCATCAGATTGCCCCGGCGTACTACGGAAGGAAAATAAAAATCGCAATCGGCCGGATTGGTTGCCGAATTTGCCGGAATCCGGTTCTTTCGCGCCCACAAAACCATCTGATGATTGACCCGCTCGTCATCTGTCGCACAGATCAACATGGCAACATTCCCAATGCCTTCTCTTCTGGCATTTTGTTCCAGCCATACGGCGGCCGCCAAAGGCCCTTCGTCTACCACATGGCATTCCAACCGTTCCGGCGCCTGAAGTTTACGCAGCTCCGGTTCAAATTCCCGGCTGATAATATGGACTTCCGCTCCCATATCTATAAGCACTTCTGCCTTTCGAAGCGCCACCTTTCCGCCGCCGATGATCAGACAGATTTCTTTTTCCAATTCAATAAACATAGGAAATACAGCCATCTTTACACCTCCTCCAGGACATAACCCCGCGGTGTTATCATCCTTCCATCCCGGACATAAGTCATAGAATTTCCAATAATGACAATGGTAAACATATCCACCTCGGCATTTTTCAGTTCCCTCAACGTGGTCAGCTCATAAGTACTATTTTCCCGGCCCGCCCGGCGGACAATTCCCACCGGCGTTTCCGAATCTCTGAAAGACATAACAATATCTGCTGCTTTCTCCAGATAGTCTTTACGCTTCCGGCTTTTTGGATTGTACAGACATATGACAAAATCGCCCTCCGCCGCACATTTGACCCGAAGCATGATCTGCGTAAGCGGCACCATCAGATCACTCAGACTGATGACTGCAAAATCATTCATCAACGGCGCACCCAGCATAGATGCACCGGCGCTGGCTGCCGTCACTCCCGGAATGACCCGTACCGGAATATCTGTTCCTGATGCCTGAACAACCTGGAGCATAATGCCTGCCATGCCGTAAATGCCGCTGTCACCGCTGCTGACGAGCGCCACCTGCCGTCCCTTCATGGCCTCTTCCAGAGCAATCCGGCACCGCTCCACTTCCCGCGTCATCGGTGTGTCTAAAAAGTTTTTATCCGGAAATATTCCCCGGAGCAGATCAATATATGTGGTATATCCTACAATGACATCGGCCGATTTCATTGCTGCAATAGCCTGAATCGTCATATATTCATATCCCCCCGGTCCAAATCCGACCACGTCAATCCTCTTCATATGATTCCTCAACTTTCTTCAAAGCTTCCATAAATATTTCCAACTGGTTCGGCTCGAGACTCTCCCGCACTGCAAAAAAGAAATTGGCAACGGCTTTCTCCATGCCCTTCGCCTCGGCCTGTCTGCAGATTTTTTTCTTCATTGACTGCACGTTCTGAAAGGATTTCTGAAAAATCATCCATTTTTTAAATTGAATTCGGTAATCTTCTAAAATATCCACGGCCGCCGCCGCTTCTTTTTCTTTCTTCCGATTATTTTCATCCGCCACCCGGACGAAATCGTCAATATTATAATACCCGGTATCTGAAAGTTCACAAACTCTCTTATCAATATCCGGAGGAACAGCCAGATCCACAAAGACCCGGCGTTTTTCTGTACCAAGAGCCATCCTGACCTTATCCAGCGTCATCGTATAATGGGGACTCGACGTTGCGCTGATGATCACATCCATCTGATCCAGCCACTCATAGCGTTCCCGGTAGGGAAGTTCCCGGTATCTCTCTTCCTTTCCACGATGACAATGTTGTCGGGTTGTCATATATATTTGTGTCTCCCCTTCCGAAAGAAGGTTTTTGAAAATACTATTTCCAATCTTTCCCGAAGCGCCGATCAAAAGAACATTTTTATCCTTTAAATCTCCCAGATATTCTCTGGCCGCTTTCACCGCAATGGTTGCCGTCGATACAGGCGTTCTGGATAAGTCAGTTTCTGTTTTAACCCTTTTCGCCGCAGTAACTGCATAACGAAAACAGGTATTTAAACAGGTTCCGATGGTTCCCGCTTCCACAGCCTGCTGCTGCGCCGCTTTCACCTGTCCAAGGATCTGGTCCTCGCCCATAACCATGGAATCCAACCCGGCCGCCACCATAAAAAGATGCCGTTCTGCCTTTTCCCCTTCGTAAAACCGAAGATATTCGGCGCCATCAACACCTTCCGGAAACGCAATCATCCGGAGCAATCCCCGTTCCGCCTCTGAGAAAATTTCTCTCTGGTTTTCATCCGCACCATAAAGATAAATCTCTAGTCGGTTACAGGTCGACAAAAGGACACATTCTTCAATGTACCCGCCGGAAACCATTGCCTTTAAATATTCAATTTGCTGTGCCTTTGTCAGTGCAAAACAACTGCGTATATTCAAATCTGCCGTCTTATGGCTGACACTGATCAACTGTATACTCATATGCCAATATTCTGCTTCATCTCTGCCACCGCAAAGGTGATTCCTTCATATTTTTGTTTCTTTATCGATAAACGTGCCGTCTCGTTTTCCATGGCATGACGCCCGGTCTTGTAATGACCGCCTGCTATGGATTTGGCTGCCAGATAGGCGCTGGCCTCTGCCACAGAACCGACGCCTAAAGTTTTCTCTACAAAAGGCGAAAATTCCAAAGGACCTCCCGGCACCGCCGCAAAATTCAGATCCCCTATCATTTTTCTGGAAATGATCATTAAAGGAACCTCCAGATCCTCCGCAAGGGTAAGGATTGCCTTCTCCTCAGCCTTTCGGTCCACCGTGGCCACCGCCCGTATACATCGCAGATCCGGAAGATATTCTTCCGCAAACCTGTAAAAAGTCTCTTTCATCCGTTCCGGTTCCATATCCTTTTTACATCCGGCGCCGAGTACCAATGTCTGAGGTCTGAGAAACAAGGTTTTTTCTGTGTTTTCTTCCTTATAAAAAGGATCGATAACAACTTTCACT
>CATZYB010000037.1 GCA_958426095.1 uncultured Lachnospiraceae bacterium | reverse complement strand
CAACGAAGAAGAAAGAAAGATCAGCCTTAGCATTAAAGCTATGGAAATGCCAGCCAGAGAAGAAACCGTAGAAGAATAATTTGACGGACATATGGATGCAGGAATGTACTGATTGTATGTTCCTGCATTTTTTAATCTGAGTAGAAGGTGATATTTTCTATGGATACCTTTAAACTTTTAAAACTAAAAAGCTATTTTATTCATCTTGTAGCCGGAACACTGGCTGTTCTTTTCGGGGCCGGGATTTTCCAGGCCATTTTGACGGAGATGCTGAAAGAGTATGATGCCGGTTCGAAGGCCGCTTATATCTGCGGTTTGCTGGCCAGTGGAGCTATTGTGCTTTATGGTGTATATGAATTGTTTCGGGCCTTTAACTATGAACGGCGTATTTTAAAAAATCTGGAGCCGGGAGAGCGTCGGGAGTTTATTGCTGAATTGTCCGGAGATGTCGAGATGTCGATCCCGGGGCAGGTCGTAATGACGAAGCATTATGTGCTGGTGCCGGTCTATGGCGGCGGCTCCGTTCGGGTGCTTGCCAGAGACCGTATAATTGGATGTTTTCAGGAAGATACCCATCGGGAGGAAGCAGCGACGGAAGTTCAAATGGTTGTTTATGATACGGATTTTAAAGCGGTAAGGGTAGATATTCGGGGAAAGGGCAGTTCAGAGGCAGCGGCGAAGCTTTATGAGAAAATCTGCAAAGAGATGCCCTGGATTTTTCATGAAGATTATGACAGCTTTCTGGCCCAGTCACGTAAGAGCGGTTATCGCAGAAAGCTGATCAGGCAGATGCGGGACGCGAGAATGCGTTATGAGAGCGGATATAACAGTGAGTCAGAGGCTGAGAAAGAGCTTGAAGCTATGTCTCAGGATGTTCAGGAACGGTTGAACCCGGAATCCTTTTTAAAACATTTCTCATCTAACAAAGCCAAATAGCCGGAAAATCATTTGTACATATTCCCGCTGGTGTTCCGGTTGGCTCAGGAATGCTTCATCCGGAGAAAACCAGGTGTAGCAGTTTTCAATCCGGGCTTTCTGCCAGTGACTCTTATCGATATAAGCGGTCATAGATTTATGAAGGGCATAGTCCTCATCCGGCAGATAAACATAATTCTTAACATCTGCATAATAATAGCGCAGGCCTCGTGGATGTATCCTTGTCTGGAGAAAAGCACCGGAAGGACTGAAGGTTATACGGCTGTCAAAAGCTTCATAGGACAATGACACCGGAAGGAAATCCGCAGGTTTTAAACAGAACTGGAGTGTTGAGTCATTGACGATATCTGCGGATACAATGGTGTAAGCTCCGTTAAAAAACAAAAGATAGTTATAAAGCGGAAGCAGAGTATATAAAGCTCTGAGATCGTCCGCATTATGGAGAAACAAAAGGTTCAGTATTTCTGGATCTTTTGTTTTTATATACTCGTGATAAGCTTTGATGAGACGGCGGCCTTCCGGAGCATCGGAATAATGGTATCCGAGCCATTTGCTCATAGATTTGAGCTTCATATTTGCAGTAGGCCAGAGCGCTTTCAGAGGAAGAAATTCCCGATAGAGATCCAGCGTCTGCAGACCTGAAATATTCTGAGGATTTTGGGTATCCAGAGTATCGAGGGGATATTCCAGATCACATTGGGCATAACGGGTTTTTAAGAAAGGAAGGTCAAAGGTATGGCCGTTATACGTGATCAGGCGGAGATTATCTGTGTGAGACAAACGTGTACGAAGCCATTTAGTAAAGGCGTCTAAAACATCCCGTTCACCTTCAAGTTCCAGAGAATCGGCTAACCACTGTATCATAGATAGTTTTCTGTCTTCAAAACAGGCACATCCGATCATGAAGACAGCGGACATATCCGCAGACAGGCCTGTGGTTTCAATATCCAGCAGAATAACAGGGGCGATGGACCGGGAGGGTTCAATTGGAAAAGTTTGTATTAAAGTCTGCATATTTTGACCTCCTTCAGCGTTCATAGTTCTTTTAATATTATAGAACGAAAAAAAGGGTTTCGTAAATTGATTTTTTATAAAAAATCGTGTATAGTAGATTTTAACGCGCCACATTTGTTACAGAATGACTTTGAGGGAAAGCTTTGGAGGAATGACATTGACTTTATATACGGACTTTTATCACATTTTATGGTTTTTTATTATTTATTGCGTTTGCGGATGGATATGGGAGAGTACTTATTGTTCGGTGAAGGCCCGAAAATGGATCAATCGTGGTTTTTTGATGGGACCTTACATTCCGATTTACGGATGCGGGGCCTTGGTCGTTTATTTAACCCTGTATCCTTTAAAAGAACAGCTCTGGCTTGTTTATATTGGCGGCGTTATATTTCCGACGATCCTGGAATTTCTGACATCATGGATCATGGAAAGATTATTTGCGGCCACATGGTGGGATTACAGCAATGAAAAATATAATATACAGGGCAGAATATGTTTGAAAGTATCCCTTTTCTGGGGATTTTTTTCGCTTGTTATGGTTGAAATCCTGCACCCTTTTGTATTGAGCCTGATAGAAAAGCTGCCAAGAACGGCAGGACAGGTACTGGGGGCTGTTTTTGTCGTTGTTTTTTCGGCGGACCTGGTGAATACGGTTCTGGCCACTTTAGATGTGAAAAAGACTCTGGAAAAGATGGAGGATGTTCGGGAGGATATTGCTCAGTTTCTGGAAGTGCATAATCTCGGTCTGGAGTATAAAGAACTTTCGCCGACTTCCATGGTATCACGTTTGAAGGAACAGTGGGAGGAGCGGAAGGAATACCTTGAGAATATTCCTCTGACAGGTACGATCAATGAGTATCGAGAGGAACTGGAAGAAAAACTGACAGCTCTCACAAAACGTTACGAAGAAAGTATTTCAAAACCACGTGCCGTTTTTCAGCATCATATAAAGGCTTATCCGAATTTTAAATCTGATAAATATGCAATGTCTTTGGAAGATTTGAAGAAAGATATGAAAAAACGTCTGGAAAAACTGAGAAAGGAAAAATAAAATGATCGCTTTTATAAAAGGCAGTCTCGCTGAGACAGGAACAGATTATGTCGTTCTGGATAATCAGGGGATCGGTTATCTGATCTATACGCCATCCTCTGTTTTGGAAGAACTTCCGGCTCTGGGACAAACTGTGAAAATGTATACATATATGTATGTTCGTGAGGATCAGATGTCCCTTTATGGATTTTTGACAAGAGATGATCTGCATATATTTAAGTTGCTGATCGGGGTAAGCGGTATCGGCCCGAAGGGGGCTTTGGGGATTTTATCAACGATTTCACCGAATACATTTCGTTTTGCTGTTATGGCGGGAGATGCCAGAGCTATCGCAAAGGCTCCGGGTATCGGTCCGAAAACGGCTCAGAAGCTGATCATTGAATTGAAAGATAAATTAAATCTCGACGATATGTTTGAAGAGGACAGAGCAAATGATACGGTCGGAATATCCGATGCCGATCATACTGCCGGAAAAGAGGCCATGATGGCTCTGGTTTCTCTCGGATATTCGGAGACAGAGGCATTCAAGGCGCTTCAAAGGGTAGAAGCCTCTCCGGACATGGATAGTGAGACCTTATTAAAACTCGCTTTAAAACAAATGCTGACTTTTTAGGGGCATGGTGAAATGAATAAAAGGATTATAACAACAGAATTTATTGAAGAAGATATCAAAACGGAAAATCATCTGCGGCCGGTTCGATTGAAAGATTATGTTGGCCAGCCAAAGATCAAAGAGGTGCTGGATATTTATATCCGGGCGGCAAAACAGAGGGACGAGGCGTTGGATCACGTTCTTTTTTACGGACCTCCGGGACTTGGAAAAACGACCCTTGCGGGAATTATAGCCAATGAAATGGGTGTTCATATGAAAGTTACCTCGGGGCCGGCCATTGAACGGCCGGGAGAGATTGCGGCTATTTTAAATGGTTTGTCTCAGGGAGATATACTTTTTATAGATGAAATTCATCGCTTGAACCGTCAGGTGGAAGAAGTGCTTTATCCGGCCATGGAGGATTTTGCCATTGATATTATTATCGGCAAAGGGGCAACGGCCCGCTCCATTCGTCTGGATCTGCCCCAGTTTACATTGATCGGAGCCACGACCCGAGCCGGAATGCTGACGGCGCCGCTTCGGGACCGATTTGGAGTCATTGAGCGGTTGGAATTCTATTCTCCGGAGGAACTCAGCGAGATCATCTTGAGGTCTGCCTCCGTGCTTCATATGACAATCGACACAGAAGGCGCCATGGAGCTGGCCAGACGTTCCAGAGGTACGCCGAGATTGGCAAACCGTCTGTTAAAAAGGGTCCGGGATTATGCTCAGGTCAAGTATGACGGACGGGTGACAGAGAAAGTGGCCCGGGAAGTATTGGACATTCTTGAAGTGGACAGGTACGGTCTGGATTCGGTAGACCGGAATATTCTCTGGACGATGATCGAAAAGTTTGGCGGCGGTCCGGTTGGGCTGGATACATTGGCTGCTTCTATCGGTGAAGATGCGGGAACTCTGGAAGACGTCTGCGAGCCTTATCTGCTTCAAAACGGATTTTTACAGCGCACGCCAAGAGGAAGGATCGTGACACAGGCGGCCTACAGGCATCTGGGACTGCCTGTGGAAGAAAAGTAAAAGCTTTCCGGACGATTTAGTCTTGTTTTTGTTTATGAGAGCGATTATAATAGGTATAGTGACTGCGGACTGGAGGGAAAAAGATGGCTGCAAAGAAAGATATACAGGTACTGATCGGCGGTAAGGTCTATACGCTGAGCGGCTATGAAAGTGAAGAATACTTGCAGAAAATTGCATTGTACATAAATAATAAGATGGAAGAGATGGACCAGATTCCAAATTATCGTCGTATGAGTATGGATATGCAGAAAACATTGCTTGAGTTAAATATGGCGGATGATTACCATAAGGCTAAGAAGCAGGTGGAGATGCTTGAAGCAGATATTGAAGAGAAAGATAAGACGGAATATGATTTAAAACATGAGCTTATTGGCGCTCAGATCCATCTGGAAGAGGCCGAGAAAGAAATTGACCGGCTGAAAAATGAGATTAATGATCTGCAGAAGCAGATTGTGAAGCTGGAAACGAGAGCTTATCAGAAACAATAAGAACACTATCAGACGGGAAATATTGAATTTCCCGTCTTTCTGGTTTCATAGATGGGAAAACGGGAGAAATAAAAATGTTTTCAGATAAAGCGGAAAAAATTGAGATATTAGCTCCGGCGGGTTCTGTGGAAGGCATGAAAGCGGCCTTTCATGCCGGAGCAGATGCAGTATATATGGGCGGCAGCCGCTTTGGGGCCAGGGCTTATGCGGAAAATCCAAATGAGGAGGATTTAAAGCGGGCTATTGATTATGCCCATATCCACCAAAAAAAATTATATTTGACTCTGAATACTCTGATGAAAGACAGTGAACTGGAAGGAGAAGTTTATGATTTCCTTGTTCCCTATTATAGAGAGGGACTGGATGCGGTGATCATACAGGATTTTGGTCTGTTCTCCATGTTGAGACAGAACTTTTTGAATCTGCCGATCCATGCCAGTACCCAGATGACCATTACCGGTGCAGATATGGCCAGGTGGTTGGAAAGTCAGGGGATGGAACGCATTGTATTATCCAGAGAACTTTCGGCCGATGAAATCCGGAAGATCCGACAAAGTACCGGGATGGAACTGGAAGTCTTTGTTCAGGGGGCTTTATGTTACTGTTATTCGGGGCAGTGTCTTATGAGCAGTATGATCGGAGGACGTAGCGGCAATCGGGGACGATGCGCCCAGCCGTGCCGTCTGCCTTATCAGGCCGGAGATGACAAAAATGCCAGTTTCCTGCTCAGCCCGAAAGATATATGTACTCTGCAGGATATTCCTGAACTGGCAGAGTGCGGGATAGATTCTTTTAAAATTGAGGGCCGGATGAAGAAGCCGGAATATGCGGCATTGACTTCCATGCTTTATCGCCATTACACAGATTTGTATCAGGAATACGGCAGAGAAAAATTTCGTGTTGATGCAAAAGATCTGGAACGACTGATGGATTTATATAACCGCGGTGGCTTTTCCGGCGGTTATCTCCATCGCAATAATGGCGCCGATATGATATTTACGAAACGACCGAATCACATGGGCGCACCTGCCGGACAGATCCGAAAAAAAGGAGATATTTGCGCTTCTGTTGATTTGAAAAAAGGAGATGTCCTTGAAATCCGCGGCAGAGATGAAAAAGAAATTGTTCAATGGACCTTGCGTCAGCCTGTGTCAAAGGGCAGCGCCTTCCGGCCGGAAATAGGCAGGAAGATTCGCCCTGTACCGGGAATGACGGTTTTCAGGATGCGGAATCCTTCTTTGATTGATGAGCTTCATGAGAGTCATTTAAAGCAGGAATTGAAAGAAAATATTTATGGAAGATTAAGGGTTGTGAAAGATTCGCCTGTTATTCTGACCTTAAAATGGAAGGATATTTCGGTCACTCTGGAAGGAGAACGGGCGGAAGCGGCTAAAAATCAGCCCATGTCGGAAGAACAGCTTAAAAAACCGATTCAAAAAACAGGAAACACGCCTTTTGTTTTTGAAAAACTGGAGGTTGAGACAGACTGTCTTTGTTATGTGCCGAATCAGCAGTTGAATGCTTTACGGAGGGAGGCCCTTGAAGCCCTGGAAAAAGCTTGTCTTGAAAAATATATGCGTCATGGCGTTGGAAAGGCCGTAAGGCCGTCGGCGTGTACGTCGGAACGGGAAATGCAGCAAGTCCGGGAAACGGTACCTCTGCATGTTATGCTGACTGGACCGGAAACCCTGAAACAAGGACGGATGATCACGGCATATGAAGAGGTCCGACGGGTATATGTGGAGCTTCATGAGGCGGTCCAGGAACAGTTTGATACGGTAAAAATCTTAAAGGCGGCCGGAAAAGAGATTTATTTTTCGCTGCCGGGAATTTTCAGGGAAAAAGATCGGGAACGTTTGCTGCAATATATAAAAGATGCCAGGAATTTTGCAGACGGCTGGCTGGTCCGACAGATGGAAGCTTTTTTATTGGTACGTTCAGTGCTGACGGATGCCAGATTTGTTTTTGATTCCAGTGTTTATGGGATGAACCGTTTTGAAAAGGAATTTCTGACGGGACTTGGTCAGGTTCAGCTTACGGCGCCGGTGGAGCTGAATTATACAGAACTTAAAACGCTTGGATGCAGAGATATGGAGATGACTATTTACGGACATCAGCAGTTGATGATTTCTGCCCAATGCGTAAAAAAGACAAGGGAAGGTTGTACAAAGCGGCCGGAAATGTTACAATTAACAGACCGGCAGCATAAACATTTTTATGTCTATAATGAATGTGAATTCTGCTATAACAAGATATACAATGGACTTCCAACCATGCTGATGGATAAAAAGAAAGAGCTTTTGAGTCTTCATCCGGCAGCTTTCCGGCTGCATTTTACAATGGAGACGGAAGGGCAGATGGCTGCGCTTCTGAAAAGTTTTCGGAAAATTTTCAGGGAGGAAGTACCGGAGAAAAATATCCTTAAAGATTTTACCCGGGGGCATTTTACCCGCGGGATAGAGTAGGGAGATGATGAATATATATGGTCAATGTTATTATTCATGTATCAAAATATATATTGGCGATTTTGGCGGCATCCTATGCGATGAAATGTTTTACTGTGTTCAGCGACCGTCATGAATATGACCGGGGAAGTGTTTATACGACACAGAATGTATTGATGTTCCTTATTCATTTCATATGTTATCTGATTATTTATCTGATGACAAAAGATATGAAGATGCTTTATTTTTACGGGGCGCAATTTGTGCTGTTCATTGTTACTCTGATCATTTACGGAACAGTTTACAAAAATGCCTCCCGATTGATCGTCAATAATATGTGTTATCTTTTAATGGTCGGCTTTGTCATATTGACCCGTCTGGACTTTGATATGGCGGTACGGCAGTTTATCATTGCGGTAGCTGCGGCCTGCGTCAGTCTGGTGATCCCTGCCTTTATGCTGCGGGTACGCATGGTGGATAAATGGGGAACCTTCCTTGGCGTTTTAGGTTTTCTGATGATTGCTTCTGTTTTTGTTCTTGGCCGGAGCATGTACGGAGCGACAAACTGGATTTCCATCGGAGGATTCAGCCTTCAGCCGTCAGAGTTGGCTAAAATAGTTTTTGTTTTCTTTGTGGCGGCCATGCTGGCCAGGGATACAAGTTTTAAGCGCATTGTCATTACAACGGCGGTGGCGGCAGCTTATGTACTCATGCTTGTTGTTCAGAAAGACCTTGGCGCTGCCTTGATTTTCTTTGTGACATATCTGGTCATGCTCTATGTGGCTACACATCAGTTGCGTTATATGCTGCTGGGGTTGGGCGCAGGCGCTGGAGCGGCAGTTGTAGCTTATAAATTATTTGACCATGTAAAAACCCGTGTGGTAGCCTGGAGTGATCCATGGGGGAATTACGATGATGCCGGCTATCAGATTGCCCAGTCGCTCTTTGCAATTGGTACTGGCGGATGGTTTGGTATGGGCCTCTTTAAAGGAAAGCCGGATACGATCCCTGTCGTTGTCAGTGACTTTGTATTTTCAGCCATTGCGGAAGAAATGGGGGCTTTGTTTTCCATATGTTTGATTTTGGTATATTTCAGCTGCTTTTTGATGTTTATCAATATTTCGCTGCAATTGGTGAAACCGTTTTATAAACTGGTGGCTATGGGTCTGAGTACATCTTATGGTATTCAGTTGTTCCTGTGTATCGGCGGCGTCACAAAACTGATTCCCCATACCGGTGTTACGATGCCGTTGATCAGCTACGGCGGAAGCAGTGTATTATCAACGATTATAATCTTTGCAGTCATCCAGGGCCTTTACCTGCTGCGACAAAGAGAGGTGTATATCCTTGAAAAGAGACGAGATGAAAGAGACGAAGAAGAAGAGCGTCCGTAAAATAAATATTGACGATATGCCGAAGGAAAATACGGTGAAGCATTCCGGAAGGAACGATAAGAATTCCATGGGTGAAACGAAAATATTTTCGGACCTGCCTTTAAATGATGGAGAGGATTTTGAATTTCATCCGGATTTCGATGAATTTGGTTTTTTTGAAGATGAGATCATACGAGAACCGGAGAAAGAAGAGGATTTCTCGGAAACACCGGAAAGACCGGAAGATACGCGCGAATTGGTGGAAGAAGCAGAAGAGGTTCCGGGAAAGCGGCGGGTGAAAAAACTCCGGCTGACACCTGAGGAAATTCAGGAACGAAAAGAAGTTCGCAAGAAACGTCGAAGCCAGAATCCTGAAATCCTGGCTGTGAGCTATGTGTTTGCGGCGCTGTTTGTTTTAATGATCGGTTACTTTGTTTACTTTAATGCCTTCGTCAGTAAAAACGTGATCAACAGCGCCTATAATGTGCGGATCAATTCTTTTGCGGATACGGTTGTCCGGGGAAATATCGTTTCCAGTGACGGAACAGTTCTTGCGGAAACACTGGTCGATGAAAACGGAAATGAAACCCGATATTATCCGATGGGCCGTATATTTGCCCATGCGGTGGGAACTTCGGAAATTAATCAGTCAGGTATCGAATTATCGCAGAATTTTTATATGCTGCAGTCGAATGGAAATCCGATTTTAAATGCGATCCAGGATATCCGCGGTGAGAAAAACCAGGGAGATCAGATCGTTTCCACGCTGAATGCTAAATTACAGGAAGTGGCTTACAATGCTCTTGGTTATAATGACGGGGCAGTGATCGCTATTGAACCGGCGACGGGAAGAGTTCTGGCTATGGTTTCAAAACCGGATTTTGATCCGAATACACTGTTGACAGATTATGAGAGTATTGTTGCCGAGGAAGGTAATGACAGCCTTTTAAATAAAACGACTTTTGGACTTTTTGTTCCGGGTTCTATTTTTAAGACGCTGACATCTCTGGCCTTTATTCGCTCCGGGGCGGATTATAATTCATATTATTATACATGTGAAGGGCAGATTAATTTAGGCGGTGAAGAATATATTACCTGTTTTGACCAAACGGTCCATGGCGGAGAAAACTTTATGGATTCATTTGCCAATTCCTGTAATGCTTCTTTCGGCAATATCGGTCTGAGCCTGCCGGATAATTTATTGAAAGATACTTGTGAAAGTCTGTTTTTCAATAATGAACTTCCGACAGAAATACCGCATACAAAAAGCATTTTCAGCCTGGCTTCCGATGATTCGGACTGGCAGACTGCGGCGACAGCCATCGGACAGGGACATACTCAGGTAACGCCGCTGCAGATGGCAATGATCGCAGCAGCGATCGCCAACGGCGGGAATATGATGCAGCCTTATATGGTGGATGCAGTGGAGACGGCTGGCGGCGGACATCGGGTCAAAAAATATATGCCGGAGTCTTATGGTCAGGTCATGACGACGCAGGAAGCAGATCTGCTCGGTCAGCTCATGGAAGCGGTTGTCAATTATGGTACGGCGACATCCCTGTCCGGTTATGGTTATTCGGTGGCCGGTAAGACAGGAACGGCAGAGGTCAGCGGCAAGGGGGATAACTCCTGGTTTATCGGTTATGCACCGGTGGAGCAGCCGCAGATCGCTATCTGCGTCCTTGTGGAAAACGACGAGGGCTACTATGAGAGCGCACTGCCTGTAGCGAATGCTGTGCTTCAGGCCTATCTGGCACAGTAAAATTAAGGTTGTATTTGTCTTTAAATGGTTGTATACTTATATCAAGAGAGACACACACCATAAAATGGAGGTACAACCATGACAGAAGCAACAAGCTGTGGCGGTGTGGTTATATTCAGAGGCAAGATCCTTCTGCTATATAAAAATTACAGGAATAAGTATGAAGGATGGGTTTTGCCAAAAGGAACTGTTGAGGAAGGTGAAGAATACAAAGAAACAGCTATCAGAGAGGTGCGTGAGGAGACTGGCGTCAGTGCTTCAATCATCAAATATGTGGGAAAAAGTCAGTATACTTTTAATACCGCACAGGATTTGATCGTGAAAGACGTACACTGGTATCTGATGATGTCCGACAGTTATCATAGCAGACCACAACGTGAAGAATATTTTGTGGACTCAGGATATTACAAGTATCACGAGGCTTATCATTTGTTAAAGTTTACGAATGAGAAACAGATACTCGAAAAGGCATACAGTGAATATGTGGAACTGAAAAAGAGTAATCTGTGGGGAAATAAGAAATATTTCTGAGGAGAATTGTAAATCAGGATTTCAATAAGCGTTGGAATCCTGGTTTTTTCTTATAAATTGTTTTCTTCGGGATGTGCATGTATATGCGGGGTATACTATATTAAAGAAAATATTCGTGAAAGGAAGGTAGTTTATGCTGGAAAAAATTAATCTTTCAAAAAAAATGTCCAAAAAAGAATGCAAGGCATTGATGGAACAACTGGAACCGCAGTTATCATTGCTTCAAAGAAAGCTGAAGGAATATAAAGTTCCGGTGGTGATCTTATTTGAAGGTTTCGGTTCATCAGGAAAAGGAACGATGATCAATGAGCTGATCCGTCCGATGGACCCGAGGGGATTCAAAGTCTATACGATTCAGAAGCCGACAGAGGAGGAAGAAATGCGTCCTTATCTTTGGAGATTCTGGACAAGGCTTCCGGAAAATGGACGTATTCACCTGTTTGACCGAAGCTGGTATACAAAGATTGTGGAAGCGCGGGCAGAGAAACGGAAAAATCGCGAAAAAGCGGAGAATGCCTATAACGATATTTTAAATTTTGAACAGGAATTGGCCCAGGATGGTATGCTGATCATCAAGTTTTTCCTCCATATTTCTCAAAAGGAGCAGAAAAAACGTTTTCAGGCTTTAGAAAACAATAAAGAAACAAATTGGCGTGTAACGGAAGAAGACTGGAAACACAATAAGGCTTATGACGAATGGATGAAAGCCTTTGAGGAAATGATACAAAAAACAGACACATCCTTTGGAAGCTGGACGATCGTAGAGGCGACGGACAGAGAGTATGCCAAAGTAAAAATTATTTCTAAAGTCGTTGAAATTTTTGCAGACCGTCTTGCAAAGGAAGAAGCCCGGATTGAAGAAAAAAATGCACCGGCGCCGGAAATATCCGAAAAGGTTATCCGGACAACCTTTGGGTCTTCTGTGCTGGATGCGGTGGATTTGTCCAAATCTCTGACAAAGAGTGTTTATAAGAAAGAACTGGCAGATTTACAGGAACGGATGGCTTTGCTTCACAGTGAGCTTTACAGACGCAGGATACCGGTAGTTATTGGATTTGAGGGCTGGGATGCAGGCGGCAAAGGGGGCGCTATCCACAGACTGACACAGACGATGGACCCAAGAGGCTATGAAGTTATTCCGACATCTGCGCCGAATGATATTGAAAAGGCCCATCACTATTTATGGCGGTTTTGGAATCATATGCCGAAAGCCGGTCATGTAGCTATTTTTGACAGGACATGGTATGGCCGTGTCATGGTCGAACGTATCGAAGGTTTTTGTACGGAAAACGAATGGCGAAGAGCCTACAGTGAAATTAACCGGATGGAGGCGCAGCTGGCCGATGCCGGTGCCATTGTTTTGAAATTCTGGCTTCATATTGATAAGGATGAGCAGAAAAAGCGGTTTGAAGAGCGGATGGAAGACCCGAACAAGCAGTGGAAAATTACCGATGAAGACTGGCGGAATCGTGAGAAATGGGACGATTATGTAAAGGCGGTGGATGAGATGATCCTTCGCACATCAACAACTTATGCTCCGTGGATCGTTGTCGAAGGCAATGATAAATTTTATGCCCGAATTAAAGTCCTGAGAACTGTGGTGGAGGCCATCGAGAAACGAGTAAAATAAAAAAGAGCCGCAGGCCTTGAAAAAATAGGACCGCGGCTCTTTTAATATTACGCACCCGACGGGAATTGAACCCACGCACATGGCTCCGGAGGCCATTGCTCTATCCACTGAGCTACGGGTGCAAATAGTATTCTACTATAATTAAAAATATTTTGCAATGATTTTTTGAAAAAAATTCCGTATTGTTTCTCTAAAAAACCGATATAGTTGACGGGAAGTCCTTTTTTTGATAGAATAAAGAGAATTGAAAAGGAGGATTTCTATGAAGACAAGCCGTAGTAAAATAATACTTATTATTATTCTGTCTGTGATTGTCATTGCAGCGGCAATTGCCGGCGTTGTATTGTCCATGAAGAATAAATCGGAAGAAAAACAGGCTTCGGCCACAAAGACTTCGGAGAGTGTCGTTATTAATGAAGACGAAGTCTCAAAAGACCGTTTGCTGAAGGATAAATATCCGGAAGTGAATGATTTGATCAGGAGATACCGTGAAGCGCTGACCAATGGCGATGTGGATGCTTTGAAAACGATCTATAACACACAGGATGAGATCAGTAATGATGTGCTTTCATCGACTTCAAAGATTATCGAAGGATATACGGATACGGTATGCTATACAAAAAAGGGACTGGAAGATAATTCATTTTTCGTATTTATCTACGACAAGCTGAAGATCAGCGGCATTAATACGCCGGCGCCGAATCTGACGATGGTTTATGTAAAAAGTACGGCCGACGGCACCTATTACATTTACCGCGGAGAACTGAACAGTACTACAGCGACTTATGAATATGATGCTGAGACACAGGCTTATATTGCAAAGCTGTATGAAGATGACGAAGTTAAGGATTTAATGGCGACGGTATATCAGGAAAAAGAAGCGGCCTGTGCCAATGATGAAGCGCTTCGCAACTTTATTGACGGGCTGTCTTCTCCAACATCTGATGTGATCGACGAGACATCGGCCGAGACAGCAGGCGAAAGTGTTGAGGGCGAGAGCGCCGAAGACGGAGAAAACGGAGAAACAGAGAGCCAGAGCGATGAAAGTCAGCCAGAGGAGACGGAATCTGCGGAATATACACTTTGAAACGAGAGATAAAAGGTTTCTATTACCTGAGGTAATAGAAACCTTTTGTTGGGATAAAGGAAGATGAACATGGAAAAAGTGAGATTAAATAAGTATTTGAGTGCCCAGGGGATCTGTTCCCGCAGAGAGGCCGACAGATATATCGAGGCCGGGAAAGTGACGATTAATGGCCGGATGGCCGGAATGGGAGAAAAGGTGGATGGAACGGAGGAAATCCTGTTTGACGGAAGGGCCGTGAGCGGGGATAAAGAACGAAAAGTCGTACTGGCCATGAACAAACCGGCCGGGATTGTCTGTTCCAGTAAAGAAAAAGATAATATCATTGATTATCTGAAATATCCGAGACGGGTATATCCGGTCGGACGTCTGGATAAGGATTCCACAGGACTGATTTTGCTGACCAATGACGGTGAGTTGATGAATGAGATATTAAAGGCCCGGAATTATCATGAAAAAGAGTATGAGGTCCGTGTCAGGGAACGGGTCACGGCGGATTTTATCCATGGAATGAGTGAAGGGGTATGGCTTTCTGAGCTGGGAGTAAAGACCCGTCCATGTAAAGTAAAAAAAGTGGATGCTTATACGTTCCGGATCATTCTTACTCAGGGATTGAACCGCCAGATCCGCCGGATGTGTGCATATTTTAATTTTCACGTGGTTACATTAAAACGTATACGGATCATGAATATTCAGTTAGGAGAACTTAAAGAAGGCGAATGGCGGGAAATTAAAGGCCGTGAGCTAAGAGAACTGCGGGGAGGAATCGTCCATGAATGATCTTCTGAAAGAGATGCGGGAATTAATTCAGAAATTAAATGAAGCTTCCAGAGCTTATTATCAGGAAGCACGGGAGATTATGAGTAATTTTGAATATGACGCGCTTTATGACCGACTTCTGGAATTGGAAAGGGAAACAGGGACGGTCCTGGCGGACAGTCCATCCATCCATGTAGGTTATGAGGTACTTAGTGAGCTGCCCAAAGAAAACCATGATTCACCGATGCTTTCCCTGGATAAAACAAAGGATGCAGAGGCGCTCCGCACATGGATCGAGGGCCATGAAGGCTTGCTTTCCTGGAAACTGGATGGTCTGACTATTGTGTTGACTTATCGGAAAGGCGAACTCTATAAAGCGGTTACCCGGGGCAATGGGATTACCGGGGAAGTCATAACGAATAATGCAAGAGTGTTCCGGAATCTGCCCCATAAAATTTCTTACGAGGGAGAGCTGGTGCTTCGCGGCGAGGCATTGATCAAATATTCAGATTTTCAAAAGTTGAATGAAAGTATTGAAGATGTAGATGCTAAATATAAAAATCCACGAAATTTATGCAGTGGTTCAGTGCGGCAGTTGAACAATGAAATTACAGCCCGGAGAGGTGTTTATTTTTACGCCTTTACTTTGGTAAGCGCAGAAGATGTTGATTTTAACAACTCCCGGAGAGAGCAGATGGAGTGGCTTCGGGTTCTTGGTTTTGAAACAGTAGAATATAAGATGGTCGATGCTTCAAATATTGAAGCTGAAGT
>CATZYB010000036.1 GCA_958426095.1 uncultured Lachnospiraceae bacterium | reverse complement strand
AAACCCGATCCACAGGAGATAAGACAGCCAGTTTTCTTGGATATTTAGAAAATGATGACGGTTCTTATACATCAAAGAAAGTTGTATTGAAAAACCTGAATTTCTCCAATTGTCTGGTTATTTCAAGTAATGCTCAGTCGGCGGTTGTAATCGGCATGAATGAGGGCCGGCTCTATATGGAAAATGTAAACGTAACAGATTCTTTTCTGCATTCCAGTGGAGCAAATGTGGGAGGAATACTGGGAAGAAATGAGTGTACGACCGGCTGCATGTTTATGCGTAACTGTTCCACTTCGAATCTTTATGCATTTGGAACAGATCATGTAGGAGGTTTTTCGGGAACATTCTATAATAATCGTATGGGTTCTTCATTTCCGGTTCGATATGACGCTGCGTTCCCGGTTTCGCCGGAGAGTTGGATGGCAACAAAAGGGAAAGTAACAATGCCGCTGATGGTGGAAAATTGCTATTCGGTGGACAGTGAGCTGTTTAGTGTTGGGACGAGTGGAGATTCCGGAGCGTTTATTTCCTGTGGGGCAAAGTTTATATGCAGGAATAGCTTTACGAACAACATCATATATGGCTCCACGAATACAGGAGCCTTTATCGGCAGAATTGTTACGGAGGCCGCTTCGGAGCGAGGAATGCTGGATGATAAGGGGAATGGAACGGTAGCCACTTATTTTGATAACTGTTATGCATCCGGCAGTGTGGAAGGAAGAGATAAAATCGGTGGATTTGTGGGCTATGATTGTGCAGGTAATAATAGCTCATATGGCATAACTGTGTATAAAAATTGTTATACGACTGCAATGGCAGGTATGGATTATGCCGGAAGACAGGTCGGAGGCTTCATCGGACATGAGAATACGAGAGAGGGTCAAAAAGCAAGTATAGCGACCGGCACAGGGAGTTATACGACGAATTCTGGCGCTGTCTATATTAACTGTTACGCAGCCGGCGAGGTAGGGAATATCCTGACAGAGACAAATGCAGATTATGTATGTCAGGAAAGTGAGGCAGACGCACAGGGCGGTTTCCTCGGTGCAGTTGGTTATTGGGGATTTCATTATAATCCAAACGCACAGGATCAATTTACCCAAGCGCTAGAAGGCGAATCCAACGGCAATTATATCAACTGTTACTATGACATGCAGACGACCGGTATGCGGGAACGGGCCTCGGGAAAATCCTGGAGCTTTGCGGATCAGGGCGCAGGAGCGTCTCAGATACCCGGCGTTACCGGGGTATATACACAGTATTCCGATGCGAAGGGAGTTATGGGTTTAGTCTATTCGCGGAGCAATCAGTCAATGTGCGTGAGTATGAAGGATGGCGTATGGATGTACCGGGATGGGTATTATCCGGCGCTGAGCAGCTTTTCCGGACCTGAAGCGCAGACGAATTTCGGCACGCTCAGACAGAGCGGAACGATCATCAGCCGGGAAGAAATCGCTGTTGCGTCTGAGGAGGAAGAAACGGCAACAGAGGAAGAAACGTTATCCGAAACGGCGGAAAGCCAGGAGAGGGAGAGCGAAACGGTCCTTCCTCAGGACAGTACCGAAGATACGGCCCATACCGTCGATACAGAAGAGACAGAAAGCCTGGAAACATCCCCGGGTATTGAAAGTACAGAGGTCATAGAGAATATAGAGAGTACCGAAGTCACAGAGGGTCTGGAGACGGCTGCAGGTCCGGAAACTATAGAAAGCCCGGAAACGATTCCAGGTACTGAAAGCACAGAAGGTGTGGAAAGTATCGAAAGCACAGAAATGACAGAAAGTACAGAACCCGCAGAAAATACAGAGGCTTCGGAAAGTGTCGAAAGTCCGGAGGACAGTACGGAACCGTCCACGGAGGAAGAGAGCGAGACCGAAGAAGAGATCGAGGCCCTGGATGTGGGCGACGGCACTGTATATCCGACATACGATGACGCTGCGCTGGAGCGTATCCAGAACAAGCTCAATGAAAAGGCGGCAATGGTTCCGAATTACTTAGAGGCTTCAGTGTCAACAGTGTTCCTGAATCACTGGGATTCTGCCATGAACATGGATACCGGTACGCTGGGCGGCGAGAATGACTGGGCTGTGGGACTTCCGGCAAACAGACTGACACAGAAGGAGTATAACCCGGATGATCCAAACCTGTGGGCTCAGGACACCGATGGAAAATACTGGGAAATGACTTATAAAAATCTGGCGGCGGGAAGCTATGAGCTGAAGGTTCAGGCGGGAGATTCCTGGACCTATAACTTCGGATCCGATAAATTCAATGGAAATAACTGTGTTCTTCAAGTGCCGGAAGACTGCGACGTAAAGGTGAAGTTTGACTATGTAGCTCCTGCGAGCATCACGGTAGAAAATACGGCTTATCGTATCTGGGCAGAATTTTATAGTGATCTGTACGATGCAGAGGGAAACGAAATTGAGGACGCGCGGCCATTTGATATTCAGGTATTGGGATATAATACCATGGAGGATATGAAGAGTACCTGGACCGTCGTCGGGTCGCTGCCGGGGTCTGATTGGGATAGAACGAACACAAATTTTGATATGAACTATATGGGCACCGGTCAGGGGAACGGCGATTACGAGCTGGTGATGACACTTCCGGCCGGCAGCTATAGTTTTCAGATCACCAGAGATCACAGATGGGATGAATGTTACGGCTTAAGCGGCAATAACGGCAGAGATGAGAATATGACGTTTGTATTGTCGAAGCAGTGTGAAGTGAGCATTCTTTTTAACGAGAACACTCATCTGACCACAATAGAGACGAATCCTGCGGACGCCCTTACCGCCAGTCAGACAAGGGAAACAGAGGCTGATTTTGAAGGGTATTCGCTCATTTCATCCGAAGCGATTACGGGGCATAACTGGCTGGACGGCCTTGATGCGGCGTTGGCCGGAAAAATGACGGATGATGACGGAGACGGCGTCTATAAAGCGTCCTTTAATGTAACAGGCAAAGATAACTTTAACAAGCTTCATGGATATAAGGTGATCACAGACGGTAAGAATATAGGAAACAAGAGCTATTTTCACCTGGATGGACCGGCGCTGAATGCATCTGATGAAGAATATAACGTAGAGCTGACCTTTTGTTATAATCCGGAGACAGGTGAAACCTGGGTGGAGGATAACAAGGGAGATAATAGCTGGGTAGATAATGATCTGAAGGAGGAATCCTGGAACGTTCTTGGCTCTGAAAAGCTGACCGGTTTTAGCTGGGATGAAGGCATGACAGAGGAAGAGAAAGAGGGCATGACGCGCGGCAAGATGGACCTGGACGATGACAAGACTACATATTATATTAACTATGAGAATGTTGCGCCAGGCACTCACAGCTTCAAAGTGGTGGCGGACGGATCCTTTGACAGCGGTATTGAATACGGCGATTTCGATGGAAACAACTATCAGTTCACTACCACCCAGGAGGCGACGATCACCATTGCTTTTAACTCGAAAACAAAAGAAATTTCTGTGGCAACCGTTCCGGACGACGTTGTCACCTATGCGGACTATGTAGTCAGCGGCACGGCGTCGCTTACTGGCTCAAACTGGGACGCCTCTGATGAGGAGAATCGCATGGGTTACATGGGCGGATACCTCGACACCTATATGAAAGAATATGAGGTTGTGACCGGAGGACAGTATGCTTTTAAGGTAGTACATTTCGGAACGGATGACAAGGTTACCCCTATAGGAATCCAGGTTGAGGGAGAGGAAGGAACGACCTATACTCTGAGGATCATCTATCATGAGCGGAATTCATTGACAGAATACCGTCTGTATGATAAGGACGGCAGGGACGTAACGGATTATCTTTTTGATATACGATATGAATCCTGGTCAGTACTCGGAGAGAAAGGACTCACCGGGTATAACTGGGAGGATGCGGCAAACGGAAATCAGGCGGCGGCAGCGGCAGCCGGACAGATGGAATGGGATAAGAATGACGGACTTTACGTTAAAACATTCCCGGATGTGGCGGTCAGCGCCACCCCGCAGATCCTGAACTTCAAGGTTGTGGCCGGAGGAAGCTGGGATACCGGCGTCTCTTACGGGGACCGTCTTGGGAACAATTATACGATCGTTCTGGCGTCCAACGAAGTGACAAGCTGCAGTGTGACCATTATCTTTGACCCTGTCACCCACAAGATCAGCGTTTCTGCCAATCCGGACTGCCTGGTGGATGGGGCGATCGACGAGAGCGGCCTTGTATGGTACATTGCCGGAGATTATGATCTGGTCAGCGAGGATGCCTATTATACTGCGGCCACAGTATACGATACGGTCCGGGATATCACATCCGCATTTACATTTACCTCCGGAAGTCATGTGGGCTGGACTTATGACGACAGCAGAAACAGCGCCAGCGGATTTTTCTCCAGAATCGGAACAACGCCGGAAGGCACCGGATTTGATCTGGATTATAAAGTGGAAGATAAAGAAATAAGCGGAACCTTTAACGAGCGGGTTATTACTTTGAAGTATGATGAGGAGGCCGGCGCTTATGTCTGCAGCCGGTTCATGCCGGGAAAACAGTGGGTAAAGGTTACTACGGGAGTAGGAAGCCGAAGTATCCGGCTTGTGCCGACGGCCTATCTGGAAGCAGGAAATGATGCGGATATCTATGTACTCCAGTCGAAGAGTGATACCAAACTGGAGCATGTAGGAAACACGGTAGTATACCAGGAGAACGATCTGGCCGGAGAAGTGACATTCAACGGATTAGAGGGCACAACCTTTAACCGATACAATGTGGCGCTGACAGCAGCCTATGCCATCACAGACCGTACCGGTTTCGGATATTACGGCAACTATTCTCAACAAAAAGTGGTGAAATATGACGAAGAGATGATCCGGAGTAATGAACTGCATCCGGATAAAACCACGGATTATTTTACCATGTCTTCCGTGTTCGGAAAGAGCGCATCCTATGATGACAAAGTCATTAAAGAAGGTGAAACCTCCAACCTGATCATAGATGAGCTGGTGGATCAGAATCTGATCGGAAGTTCTTACGGAACGGACGACAGTCTGACAAAGGCGAAGACCATCATCAAAGTTGCCCGGTTGGATAAGGACGGCGGAACGACCAAGGTATTTACGACCCGCAACATATCTGACGGGGCGGAGGCCGACCGGGCCAAGAGCGTCTATGAGAAAAACTATCTGAAATGGACCGGACAGATGCCTTTTGATTCCGCAGATGCAGGAACATATGAGGTGACTTATTACTGGTCCCTGTCGGATGGCCGTTATTTGACCGACAGCAAGAAGGTTACTGTATATTCCGGTTTGGCGTCCATAGAAAAGAAAGTTGAGCCAAACTGGTTTGAACTCATAAATGCACAGGATGGAAAGACGCAGACGATCAGCTATACCGTGACCTATAATAATCCGGTAAAAGGAGATTTCAGTATTGTCGATGTTCTTCCTTTTGACGGAGACATCCGAAAGGATACCTCCAGACGGGACGGAACCAATAGTTCTTCCGTAGGAGCGAAGCTGACATTGAAGGATGTAACTGTCGAAAAAGGCGGAGTACTTGTAGACATAACAAAAACATCTTACACCACAGACATCGGTGTACAAAAATATGTCAAAAAAGAGAATAATGAGTTTACAGAATATTTTACAGAGGAAATGCTGGATACAGGCTCGGCAGATCAGATTGTGAAGGACACCAACATCGGATGGAGCGACGTCAGTGGATTGGGAAATGGAGCTTCAGCGACTGCGATCAGGATCGATGGTACGCAGAGAGAAAACGGTACCGGTGTTATTACGCTGAAGTACACTATAGAGGCGTCAGACGCACAGCGGGGCGATTACTATGTGAACAATGCCTTCTTCACCGTGGATAGAACCGACGTGACCGAAGCCGGCGAGATTACGGTAAACGGAGTCAGCAATCCGGTACTCACTGCCGCAGTCGGCCGGGAGCTGAGCGGATATGTATGGCTGGACAGCGACCAGGACGGCAGATACGATGCAAATGAATCTGCAATAGGCGGAGTAACAGTCATTCTGCAGAAGTATGATCCTGAAACCTCTAAATGGAGTAATGTAAATTCAAGTGTCAGCAATGGAGAAGGGTATTATGAGTTTGTGAATATCTACCCTGACGGGGAATACCAGGTTGTGTTTAAAGCTCCGGATAATGGAAAAGTCACGTTGTATAAAGTGAATGGAACTACGCTGGAAGCAGACTTCGCAAAGCTTCTCCTGACCAGACGGCTCTCCCGCTATCAGGTGACAGATAAGAACTTGTCCAGAAATATTGCAGATCAATCAGGCGACTCTTACTATATTGACGAGTATCTTCCGACGATACAGGAGATTTACTCGAACAATACTCAGCCTTATTACAAAGAAGGAAGCGTAACGGACTACTACTTTACCAGACTGTATCAGAATCTTGGATTGACTGATGCAAAACCAAAGGCCAGCAGTCTGACGATCAGAAAGCGTGAAGGCACTCTAAATGGAAAGAAGCTTCCGGGTGTGAAATTCAAACTGGAATACTCTCTGGATGCCAGCGACAACTATCAGCCGGTACTCTATTATGTAAATGATAAAAATGAGTATGTCTTTGTAGATCCGAAGGACAGAGATAAACTGGAGAGTGAAGGACAGACGATTCTCACAAAGGGTGAGGCGATGACGGATGAGAACGGTCAGTTCCGGTTCACCGGTCTTCCGGCGGCCGATTATCGGCTGACCGAAGTGGAAGCGCTGGAGGGCTATAACCCGTTGGGAGCTCCGGTGGAATTTATATTGCCTTATGTCGAGGGGATAGAGGATGAGAATGAGTATATAACCGATAAGAATAACCCGGAAAAGAGTGAATTGGACGAGGGCGTTGTGCGTTATTACGATATTACCTACACGATCACCAATTCCAAACCGCTCAATATGCCGATGACCGGGCATTGGAGGGAATTGCTTCCGCTCATACTGGCAGGAATCCTTTTTGCAGGAGCTGTTGGAATCTATGCGGGATACCGTATAAAGAAGAGGAAAGCTTGAAACTGAATAACTTTGACCGCTTATAAAGCGAGGCGAGCGCCGGATAATGTGTTAAGTTATCCGGCGCTTTTGGGTGCGCTTTGCGGCCCGCTCTGACTTTCATGAAAAATCTGTGTTTTCCCTTTGCATTCAGAGAGACTTGTTGTACAATAGGAGAGAATGAAAAAAATGTGAGGCTATAAATATGAACAAGAAAAATTTTGCCAGTTTTGCAGCTGGTTTGGCGGTAATGGGCATTGTATGGGCCGGAGTTACAGGCGTGCAATATTACCAGAGGCAGTCGGAGGGCAGACTGGGTGAACGGTATGCGGCGATCGAGGAAAAATTAGATAAAATCGATAAAATTATTGATTACAACTATCTGAATCAGGAAGACATCGATCCGGATAAGTTGGAACAGGGTATTTACGCCGGATATGTGGCCGGTCTGGAAGAGGATTATACGACCTACTATACACCGGAAGAGTTCGCTTCGGTCATGGAGTCATCTTCAGGAAAGTATTCTGGGATTGGAGCCTATGTGTCTCAGAATATGAGTACAGGGATCATTACCATTGTTAAGCCTTTCGAGGGCGCGCCGGCCGCAGAGGCCGGGATCCTGAAAGATGATATCCTCTATGCGGTGGAAGGCGAAGAGGTCACAGGTGAAGACTTGAATATGGTCGTTGCCAGGCTAAAAGGTGAGGAAGGCACGGCGGTGAATGTGACTATTTACCGGGCTTCGGAAGATCAGTATATTGATTTTGAGGTAACACGGGCGGTCGTCAATGTGCCGACAGTATCCTATAAGATGTTGGATGATCAGATAGGCTATATACAGATTTCCGAATTTGAACAGGTAACGGCAGAACAGTTTGATGCGGCCGTGGATGATCTGGAAGCGCAGGGAATGAAGAGTCTGATCTTTGACCTGCGGGACAACGGCGGCGGTCTGCTGGACAGCGTGTGCGATATTCTGGATACGGTGCTTCCAAAAGAATTGCTTGTCTATACGGAAGATAAAGACGGCAACCGGGAGGAAGAATGGGCGATGGACGACGATCGGATCGATGTGCCGATGGCCGTGCTGGTCAATGGCAATACGGCCAGTGCTTCCGAGATATTTACCGGGGCTTTGAAGGATTATGATGAGGCGGAGATCATCGGAACGACCACCTTTGGAAAGGGCATTGTTCAATCTATTATTCCGATGTCTGACGGTTCCGCAATAAAACTGACCTCGGCCAAATACTATACGCCATCCGGCGTGTGTATTCACGGCACGGGTATTGAGCCGGATCAAACGGTGGAATATGACAGAGAGGCTGAAGAAGATAATCAGCTCCAGGCTGCCGTAGATTATTTAAATAGCGTGGCGTATTAAAATAAGAAAGGCTTCTATCCGATAAAAATATGATCGGATGGGAGCCTTTCTTAGTGAATTGTTTCCAAAAGTCTCAGAAATTTAGTTGACACATCAACTAATGTTTGCTATTCTGTACTTGAGGTGATGCGAAATGAAGCGAAGTACAATGCGTATGATCACATTATTGGCCAGAAAAGGTCAGATGTATATGGGAACAATGTTAAAACATAAATATAATATTACAGCCGCCGAACAGCCCTTTTTTATGGCTTTGCAGAGATGCGAGGGAGTGTCCCAGGAAGAACTGACAGAGATGGTCTGTGTGGATAAGGCAGTAACGACACGGGTCGTCAGAACTCTCGAAGAAAAGGGATATTTGACGCGGGTAAAGGACACACAGGACAGACGTCAGAACCGGATTTATCCGACACCTTTGACCAGAGAACTTGGGTCAGAGGTACAGAAAGATTTGTTAGCTTTCAATGATGCTGTCACCCGGGGGATTCCTAAGGAAGAGCTGGAAGTGGTTCAAAAGGCGCTCACAAAGATGGAGGCCAATTTTGCAGAATTACTGTCCGGAAAAAACAGAGATGACAGAAACTAGAAGACAATGGGGAAGGAGGACGCCTGTCATGAATGATGATCAAATGGCAGCAAAAGGAAATGCTTCGGGGAATCCGTTAGGATATGCACCGATCATGGGATTAATTCGAAAATTTGCCATTCCTTCAATTATCAGTATGCTTGTAAGCGCGGCCTATAATATTACCGACCAGATATTTATTGGTCATGTTGTCGGTATGCTTGGAAATGCGGCTACCAACGTGGCTTTTCCGGTCGTGACCTTTACGGTAGCTTTTGCCCAGCTTTCCGGGGTGGGAACTGCGGCAAATTTCAATATCAGCCTTGGTGCAAAAAGAGAAGAAGAGGCAAAAAAATATTTAGGTACAGGACTGACATTGATGGTCATTCTTGGAATTTTGATGATGGGTATTGTTCTGGCTTTAAAAACGCCGATTCTTCTGTTATGCGGAGCGACGGAAAATGTCCTTCCGTACGCCCAGCTTTATCTGGGGATCACGGCCTTTGGCCTGCCATTTTTATTATTTACCAATGCGGGAAGTACCATTATTCGTGCCGATGGAAGCCCTGCATATTCGATGGCCTGTACCGTGACTGGAGCTGTATTGAATGTTTTTATGGACTGGCTTTTTATGTTCATTTTTCAGTGGGGTATTCAGGGGGCCGCTCTGGCGACCATCACCGGGCAATGCATATCCTTTCTTATGTGTCTTGCATATTTCCCACGGTTCAAGACATTTAAGATACGGTTTGAAATGCTGGGTCTGAGAATGAAATACGTCATTGATATTGTCAAGCTTGGAACTTCAAATTTTATTAATCATACGATTATGATGCTGGTCAATATTGTATTAAATAATACTCTGACCCATTATGGAGCTTTGTCCATTTATGGCAGTGATATTCCGCTGGCTGTATCTGGGGTCATTGCAAAACTTAACAGTATTCTTGCATCTTTTGCCGTTGGCCTGGCCCAGGGATGCCAGCCGATCCTTGGATTTAATATGGGCGCTAAAAATTATGACCGGGTGAAGGAAACCTATAAAAAGGCAGTGACTGCCGCAGTGATCATCAGTGTGCTGGCCTTTGTCATATTCCAGACATTTCCGCGCCAGCTTACGGGAATATTTGGTACAGGAGATGAACTCTATTTCCAGTTTGCGGAACGCTATCTGCGTATATATATATTTATGGTCTGCGTGTATGGAGTTCAGCCGGTGTCGGTAAATTACTTTACAAGTACGGGGAATGTGCGTCAGGGGATCATTCTTTCCCTGTCCCGTCAGGGCTTTTTCCTGATTCCATTGCTGATTTTGATGCCCCTCCTTTGGGGGCTGGATGGCGTTTTATTTGCTGGGCCGATCGCAGATTTTCTGGCGTGTGTTCTCTCACTCGCTATGGTTTCCGGAAATTTTAAAAAATTAACACAAATTGTGGTAAAATAAGGGTATTAAAAGTACAGAACAAACATTCGATTGCGTTCTGTACTTTCTTTTTTTGATATGATAGAATATGAATACGAGTGAATTGTTTGTTGAAGGGGGTGCTTGGCATGGCCGGAATTAAAGTATATTGTGACTTTGGTAAGGATGCGGATCAGGGTATTTTTGCGAATTTGAATGAAGCGCTTTCTGAACAGGGATATGAAGTGTTGGGTGGAATGCTTTCAAGCGAAAATACCGAAACGATTCGGGATACGGCTTTTAAAATAATTGATAAATGCCAGGTATGTGTTTTTGTTTATGGGGAAGCCCATCATGATTATTTAGATGAAGAGATGCGATATGCGGCAGAAGCCGGTAAAAACATTATTATGTTGATAAAGAATGGTGCGGATGTGGCCATAGATATATCTGTTGAGTTGAAGCGTCGTGCAAGCATATGGTATTGGAACAGTTCCGGTGAACTTATAGAAAAAACGGTCAATGCATTAAAAGATTACAGTCAGAGTCCGATGTATCGGGGAGTAATGTTTGAAACTCTGGTTTCTGACATATTTTCATCTTCGGGATGGAATATTGAAACAGATACTTTAGAAATAAAGAGAGATTCGGGATGGGATATCATTGCGGGCCATGATCAGGATTACTGCTATATTGAAGTGAAAACATATCGGCGGAAATTTATGGAAATCGCTCTGCTTAAACAGATGGCTTATCGATTATCGCTGAGAAACACACAGCATTCGAAGGCGCTCAAAGTATTGGTCGTAGGAAATGTTGTGCGGTGGGATAAGATTAATAATTTGAACATTGATGGCCGTGTTATTATTTTGGATTTGGCTAATTTATTATATCTGGTAAATAATAATGAAAAGCTCAGAGAACGCCTGCTGTCAATGATCGATTATACGATTGACGATGTGCTGCCGAAGGCGCCGGATTTGCGTATAACAGCAGGAGCGGATAATGAGAAGAAAGTACAGGAAAATATTGGCAAAGCTTCGGATAAATCGATTGACAGGTATATTAATGAGATTGAAACCTGGGATGTGCATAGAAAAAGCGGCGAATATGAGAAATTATGTACGAAAATTTTAAAGGAACTGTTTATGGATGACCTGGCCGTATGGAAGGAACAGAAAAAATCCAATGATGATTTATACCGGTTTGATTTGATATGTAAAATCAAAGATGATAAAGTAAGTCCTTTCTGGAGGTTTTTGGAGGATTTCTTTAATACCAAATATATTATCTTTGAGTTTAAAAATTATAAAGACGCGATAACCCAAAAAGAAATCTATACCACTGAGAAGTATTTGTATGCGAAGGCTTTGCGCCGTGTTGCCATTATTCTATCCTGTAATGGGGCAGACAAAAATGCCGACAAAGCAATAAAAGGCGTTCTGCGAGAGAGCGGGAAATTGATAATTAGTATATCCAATGAGGATGCTATTCATATGCTGGAGGCGAAGCGGAATAATGAAGAACCTTCAGATTATTTATATACCATGTTGGATAATATGCTCATGGAGTTGGAGAAGTAGAAAGATCTGGTGATATGTCGGGAAACTTAAATGTTGTCCGAAACATAAAGTGAATCCGACACGGGTTCAGGCAAGACATTTACAATGGCGAAAGTACTTCGTCGTAGGAATTTTGCATCCAGTCGATATAGGTGACGCTATGCTGGTTTCAGTTTTTAAAGTGTTGCAGTTTTGGTTGGTATATTTCTTTATTGGATTCTACTGCATAAAACTGCGATAAGTCGCAAAAAATTTCAGTAGAAAGAAGGGATATGATATGGAAATTAAGAGAGACATCTATTTGAATAAGCTCATAAATAAAAAGCACAATGGACTTATCAAGGTGGTAACTGGCATCCGCCGTTGTGGAAAGTCCTACTTGTTGTTTAATCTGTTCAAGGAACATTTGCTGGCAGAAGGAGTGGATGAACAGCACATAATAGAAATTGCGTTTGACTCCTTTGAGAATAAGCGTTTTCGTGATCCGGAAGTTTTATATCCTTATCTCAAGGAGCAGATTAAAGACGATGGAATGTACTATGTGCTGTTAGACGAGGTGCAGCTTTTGGGAGAGTTTGAATCCGTATTAAACAGCCTGATCCGTATGAAAAATGTGGATGTATATGTGACAGGAAGCAATGCACGGTTTTTATCGAAGGATGTGATTACCGAATTTCGAGGTCGGGGAGATGAAGTTCATATGTATCCTCTCAGTTTTGCCGAATTTATGTCTGTTTATTCGGGGACGAAACAGGACGGCTGGAATGAATATATGCTTTACGGCGGACTGCCGCCTATCATGATTATTTCAAGTCCGGAAGAAAGGATTAATTTCCTCAAATCGTTGTTTGAAGAGACCTATATTTCGGATATTGTAGGAAGACATAATGTACGCAACCGGGCAGAATTGGAGGAACTTCTGAATATTCTTTCATCTGCTATCGGCTCGCTTACAAACCCTACAAAGTTGTCGGCTACCTTCAAAAGTGTCAAGCAAAAAACCATCAGCAACACCACCATCAAGAGATATATTGACTATCTTTGTGATTCCTTCCTGATTGACAGTGCTGTCCGATATGACATTAAGGGTAAGAAGTATATCGACACACCGGTCAAATATTACTTTACCGATCTGGGATTACGCAATGCCCGTCTTAATTTCCGTCAATTGGAAGAAACTCATACTATGGAGAATATCATCTTCAATGAGCTGAAGATACGGGGCTTCAATGTGGATGTGGGCGTTATCACGCTGAATAAAACCAATGAAAAAGGTCACGGAATCCGCAAGCAGTTGGAAATTGATTTTGTCTGCAACAAAGGCTCTAAGCGTTACTATATCCAGTCAGCCTATGCGATTCCGGATCAGGCAAAGATGGAGCAAGAGCAGCGCGCCCTGATGTTGACCGGCGATTTCTTCAAGAAGATTATCATTACGAAAGATGCACCTGCACCGTATTACAATGATGATGGAGTGTTGGTTATGAGTGTCTATGATTTCCTGTTGAATGAGGATAGTTTAAATAACTGATCAAGTGCCGTCTGAATGAAAGCGTGGAAGAAGCGGATGCTATAAAAGTATTAAATGAGCCATTAACAGATGAAATTACTATTAGAATATTTCGTAACATGATACTAGGACTCGATTCGTTCAAAAGCACTTTTGGCGGATTATGAAAAGCAGCTTTATACGAAAAATTCGTTGGCATATAAAAACAAGGGGAGAACTGCTTATGTTAGAAGAAAAACGATTTAAATTAAAAGCACCATACACGCCCACCGGCGACCAGCCGCAGGCCATTGAGGCCCTGGTGAAAGGGTTCAAAGAAGGAAACCAGTTTCAGACACTGCTTGGCGTCACGGGTTCAGGCAAGACATTTACAATGGCGAATGTCATTCAGGCGCTGAACAAGCCAACGCTGGTGTTGGCTCATAATAAGACACTGGCCGCCCAGCTCTACGGAGAATTTAAAGAGTTTTTTCCGGAGAACGCAGTGGAATATTTTGTCTCCTATTATGATTATTATCAGCCGGAGGCTTATGTACCTCAGACGGATACCTACATTGCAAAGGACTCGGCAATCAATGATGAGATTGACAAGCTGCGCCATTCGGCAACGGCGGCCCTGACGGAACGGGACGATGTGATCATTATATCTTCCGTATCCTGCATTTATGGTTTGGGAAGTCCGATTGATTATAAGGAGATGGTTGTATCTCTGCGTCCGGGGATGGAGAAAGAGCGGGATGATGTGGTCCGGAAATTGATTGACATCCAGTATGAACGAAATGACATGGACTTTAAGAGGGGAACTTTCCGTGTTCATGGAGATGTTGTGGAAATTTATCCGGCGGCTGCGGAAGGTGAAGCAGTACGCATAGAGTTTTTCGGAGACGAGGTGGACCGTATCACATCTTTTGACCCTCTGACGGGAGAAATTAAAGCGCGTCTGGAGCATGTGGCGATCTTTCCGGCATCTCATTATGTTGTTTCCAAAGAGAAGATGGAAGCGGCGATCGTAAATATCGAGAAGGAACTTGAAGAACGGATACAGTATTTTAAAAGTGAAGACAAGCTATTGGAAGCACAGAGGATTTCAGAGCGAACGAATTTCGATATCGAAATGATGAGGGAAACGGGTTTTTGTTCCGGTATTGAGAATTATTCGCGCCATCTGGCCGGATTGGAGCCGGGAGCAACGCCTCATACGTTGTTGGATTATTTTCCGGACGAATTTCTGATCATTGTGGACGAGTCTCATATGACGATTCCGCAGGTGCGGGGGATGTATGCCGGGGACCAGTCACGAAAGACAACATTGGTGGATTATGGATTCCGTCTGCCGTCGGCCAAGGATAACCGACCGCTGAACTTTCAGGAGTTTGAGAGTAAAATTGACCAGATGCTGTTTGTTTCCGCAACGCCAAATGTCTATGAAGCGGAACATGAATTGCTGCGGACAGAGCAGATCATCCGTCCAACGGGACTTTTGGATCCGGAGATTTCCGTGCGGCCGGTAAAGGGACAGATTGATGATTTGATTAGTGAAGTTAATCGGGAGACAAGTCAGGGGCATAAAGTACTGATCACGACACTGACCAAGCGCATGGCAGAGGACCTGACGGATTATATGCGGGAAGCGGGTATTCGGGTCAAGTATCTGCATTCGGACATTGATACGCTGGAACGGACAGAGATCGTGCGGGATTTACGAATGAATGTTTTTGATGTGCTTGTCGGCATCAATCTTTTACGAGAAGGGCTGGATATTCCGGAGATTACTTTAGTGGCTATTTTGGATGCGGATAAGGAGGGCTTCCTTCGTTCGGAGACGTCATTGATTCAGACCATCGGGCGTGCAGCACGAAATTCGGAGGGCCATGTTATCATGTATGCGGATACCATGACGGATTCTATGAAACGGGCAATCGATGAAACGAATCGTCGTCGGCAGCTTCAGCAGGCATATAATGAAGAACATGGAATTACACCTCAGACGATCAAGAAGGCTGTCCGTGACCTGATCGCAGTTTCAAAGGCTATTGCAGAAACTGAGGATAAGTTGATGAAAG
>CATZYB010000035.1 GCA_958426095.1 uncultured Lachnospiraceae bacterium | reverse complement strand
TTGGGAAAATGAGGGGGCTTTTCTCTGCCCTCTCAATCAATTCTGATTGGAGGAAGAAAGAATGGCATACAACCACGGACGGGAGGACAGGAAATGGCGTATCTGGAAAGAAGCCGAGGAAAAACAGCTGCGCGAGCTTGGCGTCAGCGAGGACAGGATTGCGCAGCTTCGTGCCTACGATTGGGAGATTTTCAATTCTGACCGGCGGTATTACGAACATCATGCGGATGGCGGCGATTATCTCGAACAGCTTGCAGCAGATGAGGAGAAACCGGATGTGAAAACCGTTTCGGATTTTCTGGACGGCATCGACAGCCCTGCGCTGTTCAGTCTGCTTTCTGAAACCGACCCGATTACCGTTCTGATTGCGCTGAGAAGATCTCAGGGAAAATCATTTTCCGAGATTTCTCTGGAGATCGGGTTATCCGAAAACACTGCGCACCGGCGCTGGACACGCCTGAAAGAAAAAATCAAAAAATCTCTTTGAGCCTGTCCGAAAACAAGCTTTCCCACCGGCTAAAGGGTGAGAGGAGCAAATGGGTCTGTCTGATAAAAACGATTCGTGCTCTGCTTGCTGAACCTTGAAAATTTCATACACATTCATCAGGTACGTTCCTGTGCGGGAGAGATTCTCCAGCTGCATGATGGTGCGCGATGACACGCCTGCCCGATTCGGGTGATTACGGAAAGCAAGGCGGTGAGCGATTCCGAACCAATCAGAAATATCCGGCTGCAACGGATAAGGCCATGAAACGCACAAGGGATAATGATACTTCCGTAATTCGCGGCCCGGCCACAATGAAGGCGGGGAGGTTAGATTCCTATGAGGCAGCTTCGCAGACTGCCGCCTGGTGAGTTCCCCGCCTCCGGGAGTCGTGGACGAATGGGAGGCAGTATATAGAATTTGAGGTTTGGGAGGTGAAGCCATTGCGGAAAAACTGGGAGTACCGGCGCGGAGACGTCTATCTGGCGAACCTCGATCCGGTTGTGGGTGCAGAGATCGGCGGTATCCGCCCGGTGATGATTCTTCAGAACAACACGGGTAATTTCTTCAGCCCCACGCTGATTGCCGCGCCGCTCACCTCCAACATTGATAAAAAGCCGAATCAGCCGACACATTTCCTGCTGGAACAGGTGCGAGGGCTGAGCCGACCTTCCATGGTGATTCTGGAGCAGCTGAAAACGCTGGATAAGCGCCGAATCATCAGATACATGGGACGAGTGGACAGCAATATTCTGTACAGCCCGGAATTCTGTAAGTGCCTTGCGGTGAGCCTGGCGCTTTATTTGTAATATGCAGGCACTCGCGATGAGTGCGGAAAGGAGCAGACCATGACACTGGATGAAATGAGAAAAGTGGACATCCGGACGGTAGACCCGGCAACGCTTCATGACCGCCGGGATGTGCGCATCGACAGCCGTCAGCCGAGAGAAAAACGCATTGCGTCTTATCTGAAGCAGATCGGCAATCCCTACTGCTACGTTGACGACGGTGTTGTCGTCAAGATCGGGTTTATGAACACCCGCGAAACGATAGATGACCGGCTGGAAGGCTATGCCCGCAGTCAGGTCAGCAAGGGATGAAACAAATATCGACATCATCGACTGTCCCGGATGATTTCAATACAATGATAGCGGAGGTGATTAAAATGCCAGACAGAATCTGGAACGCAGCAGAATATACCCGTCTTTCCCGCGATGACGGCGACAAGGCGGAGAGCAATTCCATAACGAGTCAGAAGGAGATCATCCGGGACTATGTGCGCAGGCATCCGGAATTTGTGATCGTTAAGGAGTATGCGGATGACGGCTATTCCGGCGTCAACTTTGAACGTCCGGGCTTCAGGCAGATGATGGAGGATATCAAGGCCAAGAAAATCGACTGTGTGATCTGCAAAGACCTCAGCCGGTTTGCCAGAAATTACATCGATGCAGGACGGTATCTGGAAAAGATTTTTCCGTTCATGGGCGTGCGGTTCATTGCCATCAATGACAACTATGATTCCTGCGGCGAAAAGGCGCAGTCCGATGCGCTGATCGTGCCGTTCAAGAATCTGATCAACGACGCCTATTGCCGCGACATATCCGTCAAGATTCGCTCTCAGCTGGACATCAAGCGCAAGATGGGCGACTTCATCGGAGCCTTTGCACCCTATGGCTACCGGAAGGACGAGGCGAATAGGAACAGACTGGTGGTGGATGAGGAGGCCGCCCGCACGGTGGAGCTGATCTTCCGGCTCCGCATACAGGGACTGTGCAATTCCGCCATTGCCGACCGGCTCAACAGAATGGGCGTCCTGAGCCCCATGGAATACAAGCAGGCGCAGGGCTTCAATTACTCCTGCGGATTCCGCAGCAACGAACAGGCAGAGTGGAGCCCCATGCTGGTGAAGCGAATCCTGTCCAATGAAATCTATATCGGAACGCTGATTCAGCATAAATCCGGCACTCCGAACCACAAAATCAAAAAGCGTGTGGAGTATGACCGGGATGAGTGGATTGTCATCGAGAACAACCATGAGCCCATTATCTGCCGCTCGGATTTTGATACCGTTCAGAATCTGATGCTGCGGGACGTCCGTACAGCGCCGAAGCAGGAAAAGGTTCATCTTTTCTCCGGCTTTGTGTTCTGCGGCGACTGCAAACATACCATGGTGCGGAAGACCGTCCCCAGCGGCGGGAAAAAGTATCATTACCTGGTCTGTTCCACCAACAAAGCGGGCAAGGGCTGTTCTCCGCATACATTCAGCGAGGACAAGCTGAAAGCAATTGTGCTCCGGGTGGTAAATGACCATATTGAGCTGATCGCCCAGGTGGAACAGGTGCTGGATTACATTGCATCGCTGCCGGAACAGGAGCGGCGAATCATCAATTATGACGCCCAGATGACGGCGCTGGAAAATGAAATCAAGCGGTATCAGGATTTGAAAATCAACCTGTATTCGGATATGGCGGATGGTGTAATCAGCCGTGAGGAGTACAGAGAATTCCATGCGGGCTATGACCGTAGGATTGCGGACAGGCAGCGGCAGCTGGGAAAGCTGAAGGATGAACGCAGTCAGGCCATGGAGAACAGCTCCGGGAACATCGAGTGGATTGAACAGTTCAAGAAGTACCGGCACCTGACGGAGCTGGACAGGGAGTGCATCGTTCACCTGATTGAGAAAATCCTGATCTATGACGGCAAGCGCATCGAAGTGTGCTTCCGCTACAAAGATGAACTGGAAAACGCACTGCAGTATATAGAACGGTTTGAGGATGTCCTTCCAGCTGAGGAAGGCGTAACAATGCCGGAGAGGAGGAACGCATAATGGCAAGAAAGAAAAGGCAGTATTTACAGCAGGAGCAGACGCAGGAACCGGTCAGCGCCATGCTGCCGTCCGTCTGGGAGACGGCCATCTACGCCCGACTCTCGGTTGAAAACAGCAAAAAGAATGATGATGGCGATTCCATCGAAGGTCAGATTGAGATCTGCCGGGACTATGTAGCGGAGCACCCGTATCTTCATTTGGCAGATACCTATGTGGATAACGGCTGGACCGGAACCAACACGGACCGCCCGGAGTTTCAGAGACTGCTTTCCGATATTCGGGAGGGAAAAATCAAGGCGCTGGTCATCAAGGATTTCAGCCGCTTCTCCCGTGATTATATTGAGGCAGGCAACCTGCTGGAGAACATCTTCCCGGCCATGGGCGTGCGGTTCATCTCGGTGGTTGACCGCTATGACAGCTTTGAAACGGACGGCTCCGCCAGCAGCCTGCTGATTCCGCTGAAGAACCTGATCAACAGCTTCTATTCCAGAGACCAGTCCAAGAAGGTGTCGCTGGCGGTTCATGCCAAGCAGCTGGCCGGCGAACACATTCCCAGCATGATTCCCTACGGGTACCGCAAATCGACCACACAGGAATACCGGTTTGAACCCGATCCGGAGACCGCACCGATTGTCATAAGAATCTATGCACAGTTTCTTAGCGGCACCGGAGCGCGTCCCATCGTGCGCCAACTGAATGAAGAAGGAATTCCTTCTCCCGGCAGGCTCCGCTATCTGCGCGGGCAGACAAAGCGGGCATGTTATTCCGACTGCCTCTGGACACAGCAGGTTATTAAACAGATATTGATGAATCCGACCTATATGGGCGACCTTGTCTTTGGGCGGATGCCGACGGCGCTGTATCTGGGACAGCCGGATTACCACTATGAACCGGATGAGAGTAAGTGGCGTATTCTGCCGGATATGCACGAAGCGCTGGTCAGCCGGGGTGACTTCTATCAGGTCAGAGAAATTCTGGAGGCAGGCCGCCGCGAGAATGAGGCCAAACTGGAAGCCAGCCGGAATTACCGCGAAAAGCATCCGCAGATCTTCAGAACCGGAATCGTCCGGTGCGGGCACTGCGGCTCCAACCTCGGTTACAGCCGCCACGGCGAGAAAAAAGAAGGTCGGTACAACTGCCGGAACAAACAGTATGGCCGCTGCGATGTTGCCGTCGGCATCTCGGAGAAAAAGCTTGCGCCGATTGTCTGGAACGCGATTCAGATACAGTTTGCCCTGTTCGCGGATTTTGAGGAAGTGGCCGGGCGGCTGAAGGACGGCGGTATTCAGACGAAGCGGCAGACTGAGCTTCAGCAGGAAATGCTGGAAGTCAGCAACCAGCTGTCCGGTTATCAGAACAAACGGGAGCAGCTCTACAATGACTATGTGGACGGTATTCTCTCTGCCGGGGACTACATCGAGCTGAAAACCCGTTTTGACACCGCGTATCAGGAGCAGAGCTCCCGGCTCAATCAGCTGTCGGTGGAGCTGGCCAGGCTGAACCGGATGCTTTCTGATGAGAACAAGTGGCTTGTGAACATCCGGAATATCCGCAAGGCGCGGAAGCTGACGCCGGAAATCGCCCAGGCGATGATTGACCACATCAACGTATATAAAACCGGTTATGCCCAGCACAGGCTGGAGATCATATTCCGCTTTCAGGAGGAACGGGACGCGCTGGAAGCGGCTTATCACGAATTGGAAGGAGGCGAAGCCCGGTGAAAAAACTGTACCTGTACATCCGCCTGTCGGATGCCGATGATGACCTGAAATTTAAAACTGAGAGCGAGAGTATCGCCAATCAGCGCACGCTGCTGTATCGGTTTATCCGTGCCCGCCGGGAGTTTGACGGCTATGAAGTGGTTGAGTTTATCGATGACGGCTACTCCGGCACCAACGGCAACCGCCCGTCCTTTGAGCGGATGATTGAAAGCCTGAAAAACGGCGAGGCAAACGTGGTTATCTGTAAAGATTTCAGCCGCTTTTTCCGCGACTATGTGGAGATCGGCGACTATCTGGAGCGCATCTTTCCGTTCCTGGGTGTTCGCTTCATTGCTGTCAACGACGGGTATGACAGCGATGATTACAAGGGCTCTACAGCCGGCATGGAAGTGGTCATGAAGTACATCGTCTACTCCTATTACAGCCGCGACCTGTCCCAGAAGATCAAAACCGTCATGAGCACCAGAAAGAGCAAGGGCGAGTTCGTGGCTTCGCAGCCTCCATACGGATACATGAAAGACCCGGATGTGAAGCGGAAGATCATTCCCAATCCGGATACTGCGCCTGTGGTGCGGAAAATCTTTGACCTTGCACTGGAAGGAAAAACGCCGACAGAGATTGCCGTTGTTTTGAATGATTATAAGCTGGAAACGCCGTCAGCCTATTTTATGCGGATGAATCCCGACAGCAAAAAGTTCCGTACAGCTTCTCAGGAAGCCTGTTGGACTTCCAACAATGTGCGGGAGATTCTGAAGCGCCGGGAGTATACCGGCGTGATGGTCATGAATCAGCGCCGCTGGAAGGGACTGGACAATCCCCGGACGGTATGGACGGATGAATCCGAGTGGCAGATTATCCCGGACTGCCATGAAGCCATTGTCAGCGAAAGCGAGTATGAAGAAGCGCAGAAGGTGTTCCGCAAAATCCGCAAGGGCTATGATCGGAGTCCCAATCAGTATCTGCTGCGCAGTCTGGTTCACTGCGGGGCCTGCGGACGCGCCATGCAGCGGCAGAAACACTCCCCGGTGATTTACTACACCTGCCTCAAGTCTGTATCCAACAGAGAAACCGCCTGCCCGGTGGGCGAACGGTTTATAGAGGCCGAACTGGAGCGCATCGTGAAGAACGACCTGCTTGAGAAGCTCCGTCTGCTGGTGGATGCAGATGATCGCCTGTATGCGGCGGCAGCTGCCAGCGAAGGCACAGAGGAAAACCTCAGATTTCGGATGGAACAGATTGAAAAACGCCTTAAGCAGATATCTGTCGGTAGGATCAGTGCTTACGAACGATACGCTGAAGGCAGACTTCAGAGGGATATATACCTCATCGAACGCGATAAAATGAACACAGAGAGCGACAGCCTAAGCGAGGAAAAAGAGCGGCTGGAAAAGGAGCTTTTATCCCTTTCACAGAGCAAGAACCGTGAATTGACGGAGACCTGCGGCATGGCCCGCCGGACGCTTACTGCGGACGAGCTGACCAATGAAATGCTCCTGTTCTTTATCGACCGCGTGAATGTATACAGCGGCATGAGGGTGGAGATCATCTATCGCTTCTCCGATGAGATTGCCCGGTTGATCGGGCAGGAGAATACAGCAGAATAACAGGAGGAGCGGACCCTGGATTACCGGGTACCGCTCCTTTGTATGTGGGCTTGAACAGCCCATATTTTTTAGTCTTTGCTTAACATCAGCAAATCCGCCGTACCAGATGAGTGACGGTGGAGCTCAAGCCAGTGCCATGCCTCTGTATCATAAATTTGTTCAACAAGCAAAAAAATTAAATCCTCAATATTTAACAATGATTATTCCATCGCGATGGTTTGCTGGAGGTAAAGGTCTTGATGATTTTCGTGATGAAATGTTAAATGATAAAAGAATACAGAGATTAATAGATTATCCTATATCTTCAGAGTGTTTTCCTGGTGTAGAAATAAAAGGAGGCGTATGTTATTTTTTATGGAATAAAGATGCTAATTCCACTTGTACAGTTACAACAATAAGAAATGGACTAACATCTACATTAGAGAGAAATCTGCTTGAAAAGAATAGTGATGTATTTATAAGATATAATGAAGCTATAACAATTATGCATAAGGTAACTGCAAAAAGTAAAGAAACTTTTGCAGATATTGTAAGCTCAAGAAAACCTTTTGGTTTAACAACGGACTTCAAAGATTATTCATCTAAGCAAAATGCAAATGATGTTTTAATATATGCAAATAAAAGTACGGGATATATCAAAAAATCACAAGTTATACAAAATAGACATTTGATTGATCAATATAAAATATATATAACCCGCGCTTATGGAGCTGGTGAAGATTTTCCCCATCAAATTCTTAATAAGCCTATACTAGGTGACAAGGGAACTTGTTGTACAGAAACTTATTTGCTTATTGGTCCATTTGCATCTAAAAATATAGCACAAAATGCAATAAGTTATATACAGACACGTTTTTTTAGATTTTTAGTATTATTGATAAAAAATACTCAAGATGCTCCGAGGCGTGTTTATCAATTCGTTCCAATGCAAGATTTTAACGAACCTTGGACGGATGAAAAACTCTACAAAAAATATGGTTTAACTCAAGAAGAAATTGATTTTATTGAATCAATGATTAGGCCGATGGAGTAACTAGATGCCAAGAAATGACTTTTTCCCTTTACGTCCTGAAGCCAATCCGACTATTTATGCTTATGAAGACAAGATGTACCCCGGCTTATTAAAGGTTGGATATACCATAAAAACAGCTCAAGAACGTGTTGCCGAACAATATCCTGTTTTGCGTCCCGGAGACAAACCATACAAAATTGTGTTAGACGAACCGGCAATCAAAGAAAATGGTTCAACCTTTACGGATCATGATGTTCATCGGCTTCTTCGTAAAAATGGATTTGCTAATCCAGAGGGCGAATGGTTTAGGTGTTCGGTTACTGATGTTATGGCAGCTATCTTTGCTATTCGGACTGGCAATCAAATTTCAACACGCACTTTAGACTTTCCAATGCGACCAGAGCAAGAGGAAGCTGTTAATAAAACCGCGGCATACTTCAAAGCTTTTGAAAAAGAAAATCCCGATAAAATTCCTCATTTTTTATGGAATGCCAAAATGCGTTTCGGTAAGACATTTGCTTCTTATCAGTTGGCAAAAAAGATGAAATGGCAGAGAATCTTGGTTTTGACTTTTAAACCGGCTGTCCAAGATGCTTGGGAAGAAGACCTTAACTGTCATAAAGATTTTGAGGGGTGGCAGTTTATTTGCAACAAAGGCAAGAAAAAAGAAGAATGCCTGCTTGAAGTTGAACATCTTGATTTATCCAAACCGATTGTCTGTTTTGGTTCGTTTCAAGATTTTTTAGGAAAAAATAAAGACGGCGGGATAAAAGCCAAAAACGAATGGGTTCACGCAATCAACTGGGACTGTGTTATCTTAGATGAGTATCATTTTGGCTCTTGGCGTGAAAATGCAAAAGAATTGTTTGAAGCAGAAAGCAAAAAAGAACAAGAATATGGCGAAGGTGAAGGTCTGGATTATTTTGATGAAGATATAATGCCAATTACAACTAAACATTATCTTTACTTATCCGGCACTCCTTTTCGGGCTATCAATTCCGGTGAGTTTATTGAGGACCAAATTTTCAACTGGACTTATTCAGATGAGCAAAAAGCAAAAGAATTATGGAAAGGAGATAAAAATCCTTATGCTGCTTTGCCCAGAATGGTTATGATGACTTATCAATTACCTGATTCTATAAGAGATGTGGCTCTTCAGGGGGAATTTGACGAGTTTAATTTAAATACATTCTTTTCTGCAGAAGGCGATAAGGAACATGCCAAATTCAAATATGAAAATGAAGTTCAAAAATGGCTTGATTTAATTCGTGGTAGTTTTGTTGAAACAACTATTGATAATCTAAAACAAGGTGCTAAAAAGCCGCCCATGCCCTTTGGGGACAGCAGTTTACTAAGTATTTTGACACATACATTTTGGTTTTTGCCATCAGTTGCTTCTTGTTATGCAATGGCTAACTTATTACAAAGGCGTCAAAACCAATTTTATCATGATTATAGAATTATCATTGCCGCAGGAACAGAAGCCGGAATTGGTGTTGATGCCTTGAATCCTGTTTATAAAACAATGGATAATCCGCTCGAGACAAAAACAATTACTCTTTCATGCGGAAAATTAACAACAGGTGTTTCTGTAAAGCCGTGGAGCGGTATTTTTATGTTACGCAATTCTTCCAGTCCCGAAACATATTTTCAAGCAGCGTTTAGAGTACAGACCCCATGGACAATCAACAACCCCGATGATTTACATCCTAATGCCGTACAAATTCTGAAGGAAGAATGTTATGTGTTCGATTTTGCACCGGACAGAGCCTTAAAGCAAATTGCGGATTATAGTTGTCGCTTGAATATTGATGAAAATTCCAGTCCTGAGAAAAAAGTTGAAGAATTTATACAATTTTTGCCTGTCTTAGCGTATGATGGCAGTTCAATGAGACAAATAGACGCTGCCGGCATTTTAGATATGGCAATGAGCGGAACAACTGCAACATTATTAGCCAGACGTTGGGAAAGTGCCTTACTGGTTAATGTTGATAATGCAACATTGCAACGTCTTATGAATAATAAAGAAGCTTTAGATGCTTTGATGAAAATTGAAGGCTTTAGAAACTTAAATCAGGATATTGAAACGGTAATTAACAAATCAAATGCTGTTAAAGATTTAAAAAAGAAGTCTGTTGAAACAGAATTAACCCCAAAAGAAAAGAAAGAACTAACGCAAGAGGAAAAAGAATTCAAATCTATGAGGAGGCAAATTCAGGAAAAACTTATCAAATTTGCTACCAGAGTGCCGATTTTTATGTATTTAACAGATTATCGTGAGCGGACGCTAAAAGATGTTATTACACAACTTGAACCGGGATTATTCAAAAAAGTTTCAGGCTTAGATGTTAAAGATTTTGAATTATTAGTCAGTCTTGGGGTTTTTAACGGGGCTTTAATGAATGATGCCGTATATAAATTTAAGAGATATGAAGATTCCAGCCTTGAATATACCGGAATTAACAAACATCAAGATGAAAATGTTGGTTTGTTTGATACCGTACTGTCTAAAGATGATTATATAGAAGCAATGTAGGGAAGCTATGGTGCAAATAGTAATTGGAATATTTATTTTTCTTTTTCTTGTTATGATAGGAAGGCATAGCAATAAAAAAGATGCGGCTGAAACATTAAAGGAAGATAAAGGCAAAGTAAAAAACATATATGGACCGGATACGCCTTACCTGAAACGTGCAGATTTGACTGATGAAGATATAGAACATTTTCGTTATCTGGTGGAAGAATGTGATGAAATATTACTGACAGTTAACAGTATCCAAGAACTGAAGGTAATATTAATGCAACATTTTCAATGTCGAGCCAGTGAAATATCTATATACGATTCGGGAGAAGTAATTGTCAAAGATGACTATTCTACCCGTTGGCGATATACATCATCCGGTTTGATTGAATATTATAGACCAGCCACGAAACCTAAAATTCAGGATGATATGGATATTTTAGAAGAGTATGCAGATGATTTAGGTGTTGAGTTTTCGGAAAGCGAATATGATTCTCCCCAAACAAATACATTAAATAAAAATTCTAATGTTATTAAAGGTCCTTGGTAATTTTTGATTCCTGATAAGTAATTACGCTTACTCAACACTTTTTTCTGAAATACCGAGAAGTTAAAGGCTTTTCCCGTCCATAAATTAGTAATCCCGTCTAAATCGTAGCAAAATGTCATTGGTTTTGTGAGTTTTAGGGGCTCCCGAATTAGAAAATACACCGCATAATGTAAATAGTTAATGAGTAAAACAACTATTTATGAAAGGAAATGCTATGTGGTATGTAAAACTCAATGACACAATTCTCCCAACACCTTATCAGTTTTTTAGTGACTGCCTGTCTGAGTGCCAAAGATTGAAGCAAACAATGGTCGCGGTTTGTACTGAACCTGTTTTTATTCAGTAATTGATGATAAGGAGATTGTGCTATGTTAAAGAATTTTGAAAATTGGTTGTTAGAAAATAAATACTCTGCTTTGACTGCTGCTGATTATGCCGGAAGAATTGAAAGGCTTTGTAGAAAAGAAGAATTTACACTTGCTCATCTGGTTGAAAATATCGCTTCTATACTGCCTCAATATGAAATAACTGGCAAAAAATCAAGCTATGGCAAGCGTTCACATACCTCTGTTCGTCAGGCTTTAAGAAAATTCAAAATGTTTCTTGCTTCTGAAAAGTTAGCCTAAGAGGTGTGTCGTGATAGATGTTAAAACCTTAAATGACAATCTTCGTAAACATCTTATTGGTGGAAGAGTAATGTTAACTGCTGGTATAAATGCTAAATCACAAGATGATATTGCAAGAATTTTATCCAAAGTCAGACATTTTAATAATTTTACACCAGATAATGACCCATATAATGAACACGATTTTGGTAGTTTTGATTATAGAGGTGAAAAAATCTTCTGGAAAATAGATTACTATGACAAAAACTATCAATACTTATCAGAGGATCCTGCCAATCCAAATTTAACAAATCGTGTTATGACCGTTATGCTGGCAAGCGAATATTAAACAACTTTTATAAACTGTTCCATAGATAAAGTTTATAATTTAGCCCGGTTTGATTGATTTCAGGTCGGGCTTATGTTTTACTTCTTTTATCCAATTCGCTTGTTTCTGGGCTGTTTATGGAGCTTTGGGAGATGTTTTTAGAAATTTCTGCTTAATAATCATTTGTGCATTGAGTAATTTGTTTCTTGCCGTTTAAATTAAATATTTTTATGTTTGATTTATAATTCTTAAAAAGGAGGTCTAAAATGGTTTATAAATCAGGACTAGAAAGAAAGCTTGCTACTGTCGGTAAGGCAACATTTAAAAATTGTTATGATGTATATGCTCAAAACTATAACAAAGAGGATAAACGTAAAATTGTTGACGCTGTAATAAAAGAAGGTTTATTACGCAATGGGAAAAAATATGCTGAGAGCTCTGTAAAGACAAAAGTTAGCACTGGATGTGCGATTTTCTTACAAGGAATGCAAAAAGAAGCTCTGGAACTATGTAACTCTTCTAGATGTAAATAGCAAAATAAACCCGGTTTGATTGATCTCAGATCGGGTTTATGTTTTACTTATTTTATCTAATCCGCTTGTTTCTGGGCTGTTTATGGAGCAATGGGAGATATTTTAACAAGATATTTATGTAAATTCAAAAGATTAACCTAATTAAAATTGTAAATGAGGTCGATTGAATGAACCTCTGCTAAAATTTACAAAGGTTGAACATAATAATACATATTTACAATGTCTTATAACTATCAAAAGGAATCTGATAACATTGTAATGTCGTGATTCTTGGGATTTGTAAAACCGATTTTTCAATTATTTCGATTAAGTGACATTAATGTCATTAAATCATTAGGCAACAATTCACATTATTAGGTAATTTTAATCTGCCAGCAGGCTTTCAAATTCGGCTGTCAAAGCATAAGTGCGGTTTTTCTTAGCCGTATTGGCAAGTCTTAAAAATCCTTCATCAACCCATTTATTCAATAGAAAGCGTGCTGATTGTGCCGAGATGCCTAAATATTGTCCTGCCTGAATTGAAGTGATTTCCTGATATTCTGTAAACAGTTCCAAAATTTTGCGTTGTTTAATATCAAGTTTTCGCAAGATTGGTGATTTATCAGAAGTTAATCCTTTGTTTTGTTCTTCGGTTGCTTTAATTTCAATATTTTCAAAAGCGGATAACACACCTTTTATAAAATATTCCAGCCATGAAGTTAAATCAGCTTCGTTTCTGCCATAGTAGTAATTATGGTGCGGGTGTGTGGCTAAGGCTTGGTAATAATCATTCAAATTCTTAACATAATATTCTTCCAAAGAGTAAATTCCTTTTAGACCATAACCATACTTTCGCATAATATAGCTGGTTAATAATCTCGCCGTTCTGCCGTTGCCGTCAAAATATGGATGTATGGTAACAAATTGATAATGGAAGAGCCCTGCAACAACCGGCGTCGGCAAAGTATCAATATTTTCTTTTATCCATAAAACCAATTCTTGCATCATAATCGGTACATCTTTGGTTTCCGGTGGCAGATAAACAAGAGAGCCGTCCGAACTGTCATAAATCGCATTTTGTGCGTCTCTATATGGAATAGTTTTTTTGCTGCCTTCAACAAGAGTATGTATTTTTTGAATAAAACTTTCTGAAAACGGAGCATTTTCTTCCAGATACTTTTCCATATAGTTAAGTGCATCATAATAGGCCTTGACTTCCTTTTCATCATGACCTTGATAGCTTTGTACTGATTTATTGACAGTATATAAAGCATTTTTAACCTGTTTTAGCGATAAATGGTTACCTTCAATTTTAGTCGAATAATGTGTTGAGGATATTTTGGCAGACTGGTGTAATGAAGATAATAAAACAGGAGATAATGGCTTGTCCTCAAAAGAATTCTTAATACTTTCAATTTTAGTCAGATAGCTTAAAATCTCTTTGGTAATTGTATATTTAGGTGTCCAAGTCATGATAAATCTCCGTTAAGTTATGATTATTTTATGATTAAATTATGAATAAAGCAACTATAAAATATGTTTAACTAACGGAAAATTGATGTCAAAAACTTTTATAAACCAAACAGACATTCTGAAAATATAATCCGGTCGCTGTCAAATTTACCATCCCAATAAATCTTAATCTCTTTAGTACAATATGAATCAACGGTAAGCATATTTTCATCGATTTTATCAAGTTTCAGACTATAAAAAGGTAATCTTTCTCGTATAGTTACTTTTAGAATAGCATTTTGTAATTTCTGTTCTGTAAATTTTCCTTGATTAAACAAAATATGGAAATGCCAGTCATCAGAGATACCATTTTCGGCAAAAGTAATAAACCGAAGATGATGTCTGTTCCAATTATTCATCAAACTTTTCTCAAATGCCTTCATAATGTTTTTTAGATGTCGTATAGATGTCATTAAATCAGCAGACTTCTTATTTTCCGGTAACTGTAATGTCAAAAAATGCGTTGGCTGATACTCTCTACCTATCCATTCATTTAATATTTTTTTAGTATCATCGGCACTTAATGAATTTTTACAACAAAACAATGATTTTACAAAGGAGTCTGTTTTTTGACCGCAGGACTCAGTTGTTTCATTTGGTATAGGTTTAATTACTTTAGTATCAACCTGTTTACCACGGGCTGATTTTTGATTCTTTATGCTTGTGTTTTGACTAGGATTTGCAGGATTAGAACATTTACGGATAGATGAGTCTGCATATACGATTCCGTTCATATAGTTTATAAATTGACCTGAAATTTTACCCGCACTACCAAAAGTAAAAATATTTCTATTACCAGTATAAGAAGGAAGAATACACTTATTATATATAGGACGAGTAAAGAAAGAAGAATTAAGTAACCTATCAATATAAGAAGGATTAATACATAAGGAAGAAATACAATCACCAACAGACATATTCAACCTTGTCGCCGGACCCAATGACGCGATACCTGTTGCTTTTCTCTTTGGTTTAATTGTATTGGTGTTTATCTGGTTACGCGTCATCTGCTTACTTGGCGACATGGACTTCATACCTTCTGTTGTCATTGGTGATACATGGTGACGATAGTCATAGTGTATCTGGTTTGACATCTGCTTTCTTAAGGTTTGAAGTAAGGTGTTATTCTTCATTTTATACCTTCTTTCTTAGTATCTTTATTTAATGTTATTTATTCTTAAGTATTTAATTTTATTGGTATTTATTATTTTTAATTTTATTTATTTTAAGTATAATAATAACAAAGGCCGCGCTTATTGCTTCCTCGTATCCCTGACTGCTAAAAACAGATGACAAGATTATGATGGATCGTTGTCAAACAGGTTAATGATACAATGTTATAGAATTGCGTTTTCGGTTGGCCTTGATGAAAAAATTTCTAAATAGTATATTTTTTTGCGTACTTTTGAGATTTTTTAACTTATAAACAATATGATAACCTAATTTACAAAATAAATGAGGTTGGTATTTGTCTTTTTAGTCTTTACTTAGTAGCGTTTTTTATTTTATCCTTAAGTCGGAGACAAATTATATGATTACAGATGATATAAGAACACAATTTCAGACTTGGTTAAAAGGAAAAGGCTGTCAGGAAAAAACAAGTAAAGGCAGACCAAGTACGATATATGAATATGTAAAACGTATCGATAGACTATGTGATAAATTATATAGTAGCCACACATCTGATGAATGGGAAAAGCTGGCTCAAAATATTGATTCGGTGCTTGTTTCTTATTATGAGAGTTGCAATCAAGAATATTATATCAATAAATACAACCTGAAAGATGCTTTACAGTATTTTAACGATATTGGCAAAATGTGTTCCAATAGTGATTATCCTCAGGCAAATTTACATTTTGTTTACAATAAGGATTATGATCTTATATCATCAATCAAAATTTGCCAAATTGAAGACTATTTAAGAATTTTTGATTTTGTTTTAGA
>CATZYB010000034.1 GCA_958426095.1 uncultured Lachnospiraceae bacterium | reverse complement strand
AAAATGTATATAGGAGTTCTCTTCACAGAGAAAGTGACCGCATCCGGAGTCGAACCGGAACTCAGGGCGCTACCCTGCCCATCTACCATTGATGGTATGCTCCACGAATCATCCGCCAGGCTGTGACGCTCTGGCGGACATATCTTAAAAAGGAGGTTTCAAAATGAATATCTCTTTCGAAAACCATGCTATCATAATATCACGAAAGCAGGTCAATTTTGTCCCCAATTTTTAATTTGTCTAAATAATGATAAAACAATCTTCGATATCCATAGAAATCCGTCTTTCCTACAGGTATATGGCCAAGTTTTTCGTTGTATTCAATGTATTCGTAGCTCAAATCATTCGTTACGCTTTTGATTATGTATGGATATATTTCCTCTGACGCCGCTATGGCTGCCTGTTCGATCATTTTGCAATCCTGCTCGTATAAGACATTTCTAATGGCCATAGATTCAAGTTTGTCTTTTCTGGTCCCGCCTTTAGGCATCCCATCAGAAGTCACTGAACCAATACCGCGGTTAATCTTATATTTCTTTTCACTGTACTGTAAACAGAAGGCTTTCAGTTCCTTATAACGATTAGCAGATATTCCGTAATCATCCCACGTCTTGTCTCGTATTCTCTTGTCCACTCTCATGCCTCCATTTCACATGCTCTATTTGACATGCCATTATTTCTGTACTGCTGCCACCTTGCTTACAACCATACTGCTGCCAATAGGAGCTGTCGCATTGGTCACATTCTGTTCCATCCCTGACAGCTTTAATTGTTTCTCTAAGCATTATCTTCATCCTCGCTCGTTTCTTTTTTTCCAGATTTTTTGATTTTTGTTAAAAACAATCCTGCAAACAACACAATCCACCATTTTCCGAAATATATGGCGAGTCCTGTAAAACACATCAGTGCCACTGCGTTTTTCGCAAGCACCATTGCACATAGTTTTAATTCTTCACTCATGGTTCACCTCAATCAAAAACTGCTGCTGCTCCAACCGTTCAAACATCGTCCGGCCAGATGTATCCACGATATACGGCAGAAAGATTTCCTCGAATTTTACCATTTCGATGTCAAGTAGTGCCATCTGGGCCGCTACCCAATCTTTTAATATTCTCCACGCGGTACGTTCTGCCTGATCCATGGTAGCCTTGACGTTTCGTGAGCCGTTTTTCTTTTCTCTCTTTAGGATTTCATAACACTCATTTATTTTTACCGGTAATTTTACCGGAATCTGCTGCCGACCAGTATCGATCAGAAAAGAGAGTGCGACTATCTGTTCGCCGTTGTATTCTTTCATGATAGATTTTGCTTTGTGTTTCATCAGGTTATATTCTATTTCCGATACCGTTTTGAAGGCATCTACTGTGGTTGTATAATTTAATATAGCCATTTAATCGCCACCTTCCAATAATTCAGGATTGTGTACGCCAAATGTGTCTCGTTAAAATCCACTCTTCCAACTTTGCTCAAATTTAATCGAAGAATATCATTCTCCCAGATCTTCTTACCGCGTTTGTCAGTTAATCCGGTGTACTGACACAGAGTGGATGGGTCTACCTCACAGAAATCAACTCCGGTTATATCCCATTCCCCATTATCTGTTCTTTTCCCTCTAAATAAAATCTCTCTATTCATTCGCTCACTCCTTATATGGTTCTGGTAATGGCATCCAGGCAAGAACTTTACCGTCATATATGCCATTATGATCATAAAAACATATTCCTTTCATTCTCATTCTTTTTACCGGATAATCTTTGTCGTCACACGTTACCAGATATATTCCAGGCTCCGGTAACCTCTTACTCACCGGAACCCACCGATTCTGCTGCCGAAGTTCTGCCAGTTCCTTTGCCATCTTTTGATATTCTTCATTGATAACCTGGAACTGATCCGGGCTGATGCCAGTATCTTCATATTTTTGCAGTTTGTCTAATGCTTGTGCAATGCTCCAGGAATCGATATCCCTCTTGATAAAGTCTGTTGTAAAATTAAATCCGCTTTTCGTTAATCTCTCCATCCTGATTCCTCCCCTTTTCCCGTGGCTTTCCACCCTTCGCCTTACTGTGACTGGTACAGTCTGGACTTGCCCACATCAGAGACACTTTTTGTCCTTTGACATATTTGGGTAAGTCAACCTTAAATATATCCTCGGTTAAATGCAACGTATCTGGATGATTTGTTTTATGCATCAGGATAGCATCCGGGTCATGATTGATAGCTATATCTACCGGACGTCCGAGAGCCATTTCTATGCCGACGCTGGCACCTCCGCCTCCGGCAAAACAGTCAATTATTAAATCTTTCATGGTATCACCCCCGGTATATCTGCAAATGACATCTGCTCTGCAGGCTTAAAATTCATCCATAATATTTCTGTTTTCTTACTGCACACTTGGGAATAACATACAGCCTCTTTCCGGTACCAGCCTTTCAGCATATCTTTATACAAATCCGTCTCATATCCACTTATCAGCACTGGTCCTTTATGTGCCTTTGCCACTTCCAACATATCGGCGTGGCTTTTCCTGTCATACATTTCACATCTATACTGTTTTCCATGTCGTACCTCTGGCATATATGGTGGGTCAAGATAGACGAGTACGTTTTCGTAATTAAATCTCTCCATCAGGTCTGTTGCAGGACTATTCTCTATCTGCACTCCACGGAGCCGCTCTGCTGACTGCATGATTTTATCCGGAAGATTTACCCAATCCCTTGAAGCATATGCCTTTTCTCTTCCCTGTACATCATTCTTCCAACCGACCTTTTCTCCGGTTGTCCGGAAACCATGTCCCATATTCAAACGGATATAGAAATTGACCGCTTTGCCGAGGCTGTCCTCTGGTACCGAAGCAAAAGCATCTTCATATACCTGTCTGGCATAGGGTGTATAATAAATTTCGTGCGCCAGTCTTTCCGGGTCTTTTTTAATCCATTCAAAAAGATTGACAACATTTCCGTCCAAGTCATTTACTGTTTCAATATTGCTTCGTGGTTTATTGAACAACACAGCCCCACTTCCAAAAAACGGCTCCAGATAACTGTGATGTTCCGGGAAGTAGCTTATTATCCAATTTGCTATACTCCATTTACCGCCCGGATATTTTAATATTGCTTTCATGGTATTTCCTCCAGATAATCCCTAAAACTCATCTGTCCATCCACATTATCATCCTCCATCCACCAGCGAAAGACATCTTCACCGGATTTCCATTTCGTAGATTTTCCCACAGCATGAATAGCATCAAGTATCTTTTCAAACGCTTTTATATAGGCCCTCTGATATGTCGGAAAATCGGCAAATTCTTTCCAACGGTGCTTTCCGGCCATCGGACAGCCGATACATCCCACGCGATAATAGCCCATTTTGTACAAGGGATTGTGCTTCTGACACTCATTCCAGTAAAAATCCCATATATCACTGTCCTTCCATTCTATAATAGGATTCAAAATCATATCAGACTTTATCTCACAACGTTCAATCAACACTCTCTTCCTGTCGTTGTTATTCATCGCTTTAATTTTTTCAGCAACCTTTTTCCCTTTTGGTTCTATCGCTTCTCTTCCGGTCCTGTTTTTGCTCTCTGCCCACCGGACCCCCGTGGCAACAAACCGATTCTTCACTGTATTTTCTTTAAGCTCTTCGCAACAATATCTTTGACATCGTGTTGGCGGATACTTATTCTTCTCAATCAGTTCCCACATGGTCAATTCTGGCCTATGGATTTCACACTTGATTCCCTGCTGCCCTAAATCTTTAAATACATCTCTGATGTGATACACTGTCGGCGGAGCATCCACAGTGGTGTGGCTATTCACAACTTCAAATGGTACGCCTGACCGCTTAAACAGCTCCAGCATGACATCACTGTCTTTTCCTCCGGAATATGTACACACCAATGGTTTGCCATAATGATGCAAGCTCATATCCGAGGCCATTTTTATTCTTTCGATTGATTTTTGCTCCAAATCCATTTTTTTCAGAAGCCCGGTATACCTTTTCGCGCGAGGCTGGCTCCTTTCTACAAATTTTCTCGGATGGATAATTCCAATCCTATCTCGTCCTTGATGCTCTGTATGTAATCCGGCCATGTTGCCAGATCATCTACCAGGCATCCAGCCTTTAATTCCATACGATCCATAAAACGCTGACAACGTTGCTGGCCAAATCCAAACTCATCATGGAGTGTCGCTATCGCCATAACTACCATGGTATCCAATGTCATTTCTTTGATTTTCACTGTAGCCTGGTCCAACTCTTTCTTTGCCAGAGCCGTGTGTATTCCTGAAACATTCCGGAATCTGATCTCTTTTCGCAATCCTTCTATCCCTTCGGACTCAACGATTCTCAGCGCCATGGCCAGACCATCATTTCGGCCTCTGACATAGTCTTTTAAATCCGACATCGTATCACTCCTTTAACATTGCTTTGTATGTATGTTTCTCTAACTCTTTCATGATCTGCTGCCACAGCTCCTTATTGGCCACAGGTTTTCCATTGGTCTTTGTCCAGCTATCCTGCTGCCATTTCGGCGCCCATTCATTCAGGGCGGTCACAATCCATTTATTCCCGGTGTAGATTTCAATTTCTGTGGGAAAATTCATATGCTTCAGTCCGAGAAGAATTGCTTTTAATTCCCGTACAATCACCGAATCACCCTTGTCCACTGGCAGCGTATGGACCGCCGTATGTTCCCGACCACTTTTTAATTCAGCGAAGAGTACAACCCTGATCTCGTTTTTTATGTAAGTGGTCAGGCTAACCATGCGCCATCCCCCTGAATAATCTGGACATAGCGGACCGACTCTAAAAAGCGATGACCATGTCTGAAATATTCGCACAACACCAGATGCTTATATTTTTCAGCAACTACAGCTTTATATCTCTTCACTGTTCCAACTCCGCGGTCCTCGTCCTTTAGTTTATGGCCGATAGTGATCTTATCGCCGATCTGGATTCGCTCCCGAAGTCTGGCAATCTCTTCTTTCGTGATTGGATACTCATCTTTCGTGATTGGATACTCATCTTTCATAGATAATTCACCTCAAATAACTGTATGAATTTTTCCCTTGGAGACCGGTCATAAAAATAATCCGGCTCTTTGGTCTTATATTTCCTGGCCGCATAATAATTTTCAAAAGCCGTCTGTCCACTCATTTTCAGACCGCTTTTTAATCCTGCTGCTTTTAAACCACTTCCGTGAACGCCATCATTTCCACGGTGACATTCCGTACAGAGCTGTATCTTTAATCCATATTTTTCTGACACTTTCCGATTTCCGGCACCGAAAATATGATGCTCTTCCGTCTGGCCGTATCGGCCGCACAGATAGCACTGTCCCTTTGTTGTATGTATAATGCTTTTCATAATGTCCCCTATTCATTCCATGTTTTTTCTTTATCTCTGGCAATCCGGATACCTTCGAGATAAGCAATCAGTTCTTTTTCTTTGCTCTCCCGACGCATTACATGGAGTGCCATCATATTATTTTTCCAAAATATACCGTCAAGAGGTCCAAGCAATGGACCTTCTGCCTCTATCTCTCCATCTTTTTGACTGATGTACGTGTTGTCCAGCATTTCGACAAACTTCTCGTTAATCAGATATATCCTGTTCGTATCCGGGTCCTGAAGCACTCTTTCCACCACACCCATTTGAGTGTTTATTGACAATGTAGTCACATTGGCATATCTCTCACAGGCTTCAGCATTTTTCATTACCTCAAAAAAAACATTCTCCGGCATCTCATACTGGTTTCCTCCCTTGCCGCTCTTAAATCCTTCCCCTTTGTCCGGCATTTCTCCCGTAAGTTCGATGATGGCAGCAAGTTCCTTTTTGGGGATATAGCCTTTCCTGACCCATATCGCCCAATATCCGCCACAAATATAGATTCCTTGCCCGTCATTCCCAATCCTAAGACAATTATGGTTGTAGGCTTCCTTAATAAGTCTTTTAAACCCTGCACTTTTTATAAACACGATATCCCTCCTAACTAAACGGTAATTCTTCATCCAGGCCGTCCGGAATATTCATGAAGCCGTCACCGGTTTCCGCCGATCCGGAAGATTTGCTCTCAGCAAATTCCTGAGACTCTACGACAATGTTTGTAAAATAGACCTTTGCGCCGTCACGGTTTGTATAACTGCCGGTCTGGATTCTCCCAGATATGATGATCCGAAGACCCTGCCTGAAATATTTCTCGGCAAATTCGGCGCCGTGGCCAAAAACTACACAATTGATAAAATCCGCATCCGGTTCGCCCTGACGCTTATATGTACGATTTACAGCCAGAGTATATCTGGCCACTGCTGTGGGCTTGTCCCCCTGGGTGTACCTTACCTCCGGGTCCCTTGTTAAACGGCCCATTAAAATTACTTTATTCATTTTTCCTCCATTTCCCCGGAACATTAGTAAAATCTAATGTTCCCGGCAATTTTGCCATTACATAATATTGGTATTTATAACCAAATGGTGTGATGCCATTTACGACGGAATCTTTGACCACATAATACCCTTTGACCGGTCTTGGATCGTCCACAAAATCTTTTGCATGGATCCTCTCGATTTTTGGCTGTGGTATAATCAGGTTCCGACTGCAGCTATAGGATTGACGGCCTTTTTCTTTGCCCTCGATCTTTTCTTTGCTGGTTTCTTTGACAAAATATTCGGCCAGCTTAATATAATCTCCGGTATCATCTAATGGTGTGAATCTTGGGCGTCCGCTTGTCCAACGTTTTCGGACCATTTCCGTTGTCCCGTGGATCCGGTTGATGATGATGTGATGATGGATCGCTGTATAACGCCATTCTGTGGTGATTATGTATTTAAGTTCACTTCCGGCTTTCCGATAATCCTTCCTGAGATTATTCAAAAACCGTTTCAATGCTTTTTTTGCTTCATCCGGCGGAAGTCGGTTCTCTGGCTTATAGGTCAATATAATGTGGTAATCATCCGGCCCAAAATTGGCACATATTTTCCGGTTTAATTTTCTGGCTGCCTGATTCTGGTTATAGACCTTCATCTGCTCCGGCGTCGGATTTGTTTTGTCCTTATGGGACCCATGATTCCCCCGCCGGGTTGAAAATCCCTTCTCTACATGGATAACATATTGAAAGTAATATATTTTCTTCGTATACATTCTTGTGGCTCCTAAAGTTAATATCTTTATCAAGGGATAAAGGGGCTTTAAAACCCCTTTATTTCTTGACTTTTCTAAGCCACCTCTGTATAATTTAAGTGTGTGTATTAGAGTGGCTTTTCACTCGGCTCCTGATCTTACAGGAGCTTTTTTTATTCTTCAATTTCATTTTCACGTTTCCATTCTTCAACGGCCGCTTTTGTCATGACCGGTAATAATTGTTCCGACATGATTGCCAGCTCTGCGATCGCCCGCTCCATGATCCGGTCCCCGTAAATATTTTTCCTCAGACCACGATTTGCGTCATAGGCCACGACACAATAAAAGATATCACCATCAATCTCAACTTCTGGCTCCACCGTAAGGTGTGTGGCCTGGAACTCTGTTCCGCCCGGGTCTTTTATGGGTATGTATGGTCTCATGCTCTCTTATAACCTCTTAAAAATTCTTCGGCCCCTGATTCGTCCTGGAACACATCAATCCAAACTTCGCACATTCGTGTCATATAGCATCTGCTTTCTTCATTTGGTTCTGCCAGTCGCATCCTGGCTACGATTTTTCCGGTAGCAAAGATTCTCGCTTCTACTGCATAATTCATTCGTTTTCCTCCTCTTGATCGTCTTCCATCCAATCTGTCCAATATCGCCACAAAAGCCACTGGCCAGATAACATCACCATCAGAATCCAGGCCGCAAAAGCCGGGCCATACGGATTATAAATTGCTACTGGCACTGCCGCGATTGCGCTGGCAAAGATGACGGTGCCGGACAACATATCGATTATCTTTGGTATCATGCTACTTTCTCCCGTTCCTTTTTCTCTCTTAAGTTCATCTGTTTTAAACAAGCCAGTGTAAATCTCTTTTCATATCCTTCGGTAAATTCGACTATCACTTCTATTTCTTTGGGTTTTGCCATATATCCACCTCCTTCCCTGATCTTGCAAAATTCATTGATATTTTCGCTTTTATCTCCTATACTGTATTTACAGGCTCCCTGCGGAACCGAGTACGTAAGAAAAGGCGGCAATATCTTATGACATGGTCTTTAACTCCATCTGACATAATTGAAATTATTGGAATTATAGCTTCCTTAACCGTCAGCATTGTTGCTATTGTCATTTCGTTGAAAACGTTAAAACAAGCTCAGATAACGAATGAGCAAAACAACCGAATGCTCGAAGAATCTACACGCCCATATATCACCATTTATCTGGATGCTATAACTATCTGCGAGCAAAATAGTTTTTTTGTGTTAAAAAACTTTGGTCAGTCTCCAGGAACAATCACTTTATTCGAATATGATCCCGTTTTAAAAACCTTAGAATCCAACCATGTGGAAGGAAGTCGGCTGATTAATGAGCAATATGATTTCGTCAAAGGACTAACCTTGGCTCCTGGCCAATCCAAGATGATGTTATGTAATGTACCAAAGATTCCAAAGAATTCCCTTTCCTTTAAGATTGGTTATATTTCATCCAGTAAATATTACGAAGAATGTATCGAACTTAACGTAAAAAATTACACTCATATTCCGGTAACTCGCCCAAAAGCATGTATACCCGAAGGCAATGAGCGCCAAGTTCATTCCCTCCGAGAGATTATTGACCGACTCGTATAATCTCCCCCTGTATCATTCTTTCTCCCAGAATCGTTTCGCTATCTATAGCTTTTATTGTATCTTCCAATATCTGTTTGGCTGTTATAGTGGTTATCTTCTGTTTTATGAGGATAACCATTATTTCTTCTATTATTTGATTTACTTCTCTTCCGGAAAGTCTGTCATGATAAATTAAATTTTCTGGTACGTGTACCGGTGCATTTTCCCTTTCCTTTGGCATATTCAAGCTGTGACTTGCTTTTATTTCGCTCACTCTACACTACCTCCTTCTCTGGCCCATAAAATATGTTGACTTTTTTCTCCTTTGTCCGTATTCTTTAATTACAAGCTGTCAAAATAGCCAAATAAAAAGGAAAGGAAACTCTTTATGGAAACGAATTCCGAAATAATCTTGGTCGTTTTATCCCTTATAGCGGCTCTCACACCATCTGTTACTGTTTGGCTCAATAATCGCCACCAGTTGAAAATAAAAGAGTTGGAGTTAAAAGAACGAATTCTTATGAACGACATTCTTTATAAACGTAAAATAGTCAAAAAATATTTGGCATATGTTGGGTTATTCCTTGATAATTCAGCAGATAATATCATCTCGCATAAATATCATGAATACTACTCACTTATGTACTCTATCATTCCAAAGGAATACATCCCCGTCCTGGAGGACATTCACCATTTTGCTGTCTCCAGAGACCGCCTCAATACTTATTCAGCACTCGAGGAACTTGCCCCTGTTTTATCTAATTTAACAGCGTTACAGTTGCAATTACCTCTATAATAATTAAATACAATGTGTATGGCCCGAAATTTTCGGGCTTCATTTTATTCATGCTTATCAAACCCACCGCCCCTGCCAACCACAAGAAAATTATCAACATTACTGTTCTTAATTCCATCTATATATCTCCCTTTCTCCGATACACAGCTCGTTTTTTCTATAGCACTCCAATAATTTTCAGTACTACTCTCAACACATTAATTATCAAAGCCACAACGGATAAAATTACAGCTTGACGACTCCATTTTCGTGCCAACTTTGTATCCTCTTCGGCTTTTGTTAGATGTTTTTTGACTTCATCCACCTATACCACCTCCTTTTTTGGCACATAAAATTTATTACCTTTTTCTTTCCGATCTCCTATACTGTAATTGCAAGCTGCTGCAACAGCCGAGTACGGAAGAAAGGAGACTCTTACATGAATTTTGATAAAGATAAATTAATTTACGATTTGTCTCTCGCTTGCGTCACTCAATGCCTAAATGATATCTCCCCATCTAATATGGATGACGCTTGTGACCATGCCGTAAAATCTTTTGATAAAGCCTGCCACAAGATATCCGAACTAATCGAACCAGTTATTAAAAGCATCGATACACTCTAACTGTATTTTTGATTTTGATGCAATTTTCTTTACTATTTCACAAATGCTAATTGCATCTTCTATCGTTACCCCTTGCTGACTAAGATACTTAGCAATCTCTTTGGCAAGGGATATTTTTTGCTCTATGCTCATGTATTTCGTCTGTACCACCTCTTTCTCTGGCCTATTCCGACACGCCCTTTGAAATTCATTGACATTATTTTTCCGTTAGCCTATTCTTTTATTGCAGGCTGTTGCAACAGCCGAGTACGGAAGAAAGGAGAAAATTATGTCAGATAATGCATTTCACACTTTTCCCAAGGATAAATTTGATGCTTTGACTATGCTCTACCTAAAAAACCAAGATGTTTCTGAATTATCACCAGAAGAACTTCTTGATAAGTATGACGAAACTTACGAGCGAATCAAAAATTATTACAAGGAAAAACGCAAAAATCAGAAATCTACTTTCTATGTGTAATCTTTCGTAAACTTTACACATTGCAATAGACAAGTTTGCCAAATCGCTTTCTATTGCACTTTGGGAATCCTCCGATAACAGTTCGAGCTGTTTTCGGAGGATTTCTTTCTCTCTATTTCCTTTGAAAATTTGCATCTATACCACCTCTTTCTCTGACCTTTCAAAATACATTGCTATTTTTGTTTTTATCTCCTATACTGTATGTACAGACACTTCCATGCCGAAAAAAGGAGATTTTATTTATGAATCAAATTATCAGTCCTGAATCTTATGAATTATTAAAATGTTTTAATAATGACCTCGCCGCACACGATGAAACCTTGTTTAATGAAGCCTGCATTCAGCAACTTTTAGAAAACGGTTTTATTGAATCTCACATCTCTGGTTATTATTTAGATGGTTCATCGCCAATTCCTACTTATTCCAATTACGCAATAACCGAAAAAGGAAAAGGTTATATAGCATATCGTAAATATGAGGAAGAATTTCGCTCATCCGTAAAAGAAATCGCTAGTTCTGCAAAAATCCAATCTAATCTTGCTCTCCAGAAATCAAAGAAGGCCGATATCAAAAGTTGGATTTCTATCGTTTTTACTGGTTTAGGTTTGCTAATTGAAATCATTATAAATTTCAAACCTATAGCGGAGTTCCTGAGCAACTTATTTTAATATGCATTCACAAAACAAAATAAATAACAGATTTAAAATCGCAAGTGCAAGCGCAACATCCGAGACTGTTACTCGCGAAGGTTTCTTTTCTTTCTTCCATTTTCTTCTATTTTCATTGTCTTTAGGATTTTCCCGCATCTCATACCACCTCCTTTTCTGGCCTTACAAATGTTTCAAATTCTACGCCAAGAACATTGCAAATGCTGGCATACTCTCCCACTTCGCATTTCCTTTTTCCATTAAGTATTTGGCTAAGTTTTGGTTCTGGTATAGATGCTTTTTCGGAAATATACTTTTGTTTAACTCCAATCTCTTCAATATATCTTTTTAGTTTCAAGATATCTAAAACCATTCTTCATCCTCCTTCATAATTTCAATTTATTGGATTAATTACATATTATTCCATGTTTTATGGATTGTCAATAACTAATTTTAAGTTTTTTGAAATTTTAATTTACAATTTCAAAATATTGGGATATAATACGAATATGAATGGAGGTGGAATTTTGAATTCTTATTTAATCGAAAAGCTCAAAGAAGGAAGACTGAATAAAGGTTTGAAGCAAAGCGATGTCACAAAATTAACCGGAATCAAAAATACTACTTTAAGCAATTATGAAAACGGTAATACCGAACCAGATATGGACACCTTTCTAAAGCTCTGTCAAACATACGAATTGGATTATACCGAATTACTAAGCGAGGCATACGGTTATCATCTTCCTGGCCTTTCTATTGACATAAAAAAATCAGATGTTGATTTAATAAAAAAATACCGTTCCCTCGATTCATTTGGTCAGGAAACGGTAAATATGATTCTCGATAGGGAATTAAAAAGAATAGAGACGATGAATATTTCGGCAACTGATAAAGCAGATAGCAAAATTATCCATCCTACACGCTTTATGGCCTACTACCAGAAGCTGGCCTCTGCAGGTACTGGCGAATACATCTTTGATGATATCCCAATAGACACCATTGAAGTCCCGCTGGATGAAATCTCTGAAAAAGCAGATTTTGTTATCGGCGTGAACGGAAATAGTATGGAACCAACTTTTTATGATGGGGATAAAGTATTTGTGGAAAGATGCCAGATTGTTGAAACCGGTAAAATTGGCGTCTTTATGGTCGACAATAAATGTGTAATCAAAGAAGCCGGTGAAACAGGTCTTATTTCGCACAACAAAAATTATGAACCAATTCCTGGAAGCGAATCCATTCAATGTATAGGAAAGGTTCTAGGAAAAGTTGATTTAGATTAATTCGCCTATGGCGTGTTAATAAAATACATTGTATAATTTCTAAGAAAATGTTTAAAAAAATTGACACTCGAAAAAATGTATGTTATGATTTATTCACTGAAAGAATTATTTTTCTGTTTGGTGCATATAATATCTGGAACGTACTCGGGTGTCCTTCGGGCCCCGGGTCTTTTTATTTTGGAGGTATTATTTATGGAGGAAAAAGAATTTAAAACACTTGACGAATTAATCGAAATATTAATAAAACGCGGTGTCAATATTTCAAGTTCTTCTGATAAAGATTATGCAAAAAGGGTTCTTCAAAAATATGGATACTACAATCTCATAAATGGATATAATAAATTATTTCTAGACAACAGCGTTCATAACGATTATCCAATTTACGTAGCAGGAACAACTTTATGTGAAATTAATGCTCTATACCAATTTGACAGAGCTTTACGAAATATTTTCTTTAGGTATATTCTTGAAACGGAAACCTCTGTTAAAAGTCTTATTTCGTATTATTTTTCTGAAGCTCATGGTCATAAGAATTATCTTGTTTACACCAATTTTAATACTTCTCTAAAAAATTCTGAGAATAAAATAACAAGTTTAATTGCAGAAATTCAGCGCCAAATTGCTGGAAGAAGTTCAGATCCTAGTATCGCACACTATTTACGTAAACATGGATATATTCCTTTATGGGTATTAAATAATATTCTTACTCTTGGTACTATAAGCAAATTTTACAGCCTAATGCTTCCTTCTGAGCGCCAAAAAGTATCTAAACAGTTTAACATGATGGATAATGATTTAGAAAATGCTCTTTTGTATATCTCTACCATAAGAAACTTTTGTGCACATGGAAATCGTTTATACTGTTTTCGAACAAAAAAACCTTTATCAAACACTATTTATCACTCCAAATTAAAGATTCCACAAAATGAAGATCATGAATATCTTTGCGGAAAACGAGATTTATTTGCCTGTATGATAGCCCTAAAAAGGCTTTTATCCAATAACGATTATAAGCGTTTAAGCAAAGAAGTTTATCGGTCCATTGGCACTCTTAATAAGAAATTAACAATTTTAAATCAAAATACAATTTTGAAGGAAATGGGATTTCCGGAAAATTGGCGAGAATTAAATACATACTAGAAGCAAAAACCGCCCGGTGCTACCAACACCAGACGGCTTCACATAGATTTTCTGTACAGGCCAGAGGCCTGATACATATATCCTCAACAAATATATTGTATCACAACTCTTTGGCACCTGTACAGGTGTTATTTTTATACGATTTTTTAAGGAGTGATACTATGATATTTGCAAGTTACGGGCGTAAATCTATTTATTCAGATCATAGCGACAGCGTCAAAAATCAGCACCGGATGAACCGAGAATATGCCGATTTTCATTTTCCTGGCAAAGTTGACTCTTTTCTGCTTTACGAAGATGAGGGAATGACCGGCGCCAATACGACCCGGCCGGACCTAAAACGTTTGATGAAAGATATCGAATCTGGGATCATTAATGTTCTGATAGTTTATCAGCTCGATCGTCTATCCCGGGATGTGCGAGATTTTTCAAACATTTATGCCTTCCTCGAAGAACACAATGTACAATTTGTTTCAGTTAAAGAAAATATTGACACCTCGACCCCTATCGGTAAAGCTATGATGTATGTATCCGTAGTATTCGCCCAGATGGAGCGGGAGACCACTGCCAATCGTGTTTACGATAATATGGTCGGTCTTTCCGATGATGGTTGGTGGGTCGGTGGAAATCCCCCTTTGCCTTATCATCGTGAACGCATCACAACTTCTGACGGTAAGCAACATGTCACTATCGCGGCCGATCCAGACGAGGTTCGTCAGCTCCATTATATGTATCACTTGTTCATGGATAACAATTTTACGTTGAGTGCTTTCGAGAGCTACCTCAAACGCAACGGCGTCAAGACAAGGAGTGGAAAGTTTTATTCCATTAGTCAATTGCACAGATTATTGACAATGCCTTTTTGTGTACAGGCCACTCCAGATATTTATGATTTTTACAAAAACAAAGGCTGTATAATGTCTGAGCGTTCCCCGCGTGAAAAATGGGACGGCAGCGTCGGTGTGATGATTTATGGGCGTACCACCGAAAGAGGCAAAAAGCACGAACTCCAACCGCCCGAAAAATGGCGTGTATGTCTTGGCAAACATGAACCGTGTATGGATTCTCGCATATGGCTTGCTGTGCAAAATCAATTTACGCATAACCTTTTTGACAAAACGCCTCGCTATCCACTTCCGCTCTTAAAAGGAGTCCTTCGATGTTCTTGCGGCCGCCTCATGGGGGTATCCCGCAAACCTAGAGTTGATGGTAATATGACCGTTTGGTATTATTGCCCTAAGAGGGTACGCCAAGGGCCAGAATACTGTAATATGAGTCAAATCCATGCTAATTTGCTGGATGATAAAGTTCTGGAAATTTTTTATAGAATAAAAAAAGACCCCGACTGCATATCTGATTACCTTCAGACTCCAGTCTCTCAGAGAAATGTAAAGGCAGAAGAAAATGTCATACAAAAAAATATTTTATCCATAAATGCAAAAATCGAAAACCTGACTGCTGCTCTGGCCGATAGCAAAGACGGGCCCGCTGTTAAATATATCTTGCAAAGCATCGAAAAGCACGACAAAGAATTGCATCAGTTGAACAGGCAGCTTGCCGAATTGCAAGCCGTGGAACGCTCGAATAAAAATACCCGAGAAAATTTAGAAGAGAAAAAGCAGCGGATTTTAAATTTTATTGATAATTTTGATAGTTTCTCGGCTGATGAAAAAAATGCCATTGCCAAAGAAGTGATCAAAAAATGCACATGGGATGGGCGCACTCTTTTTGTTTTACTCTAAAACTCGTGTAATTATCTTGCGACTATCCGGGCGCATACGCATCGCACTTTTAATCAAATCCCGAATGGATACCTGATGTTCCCCATCCGCCGTAGCATTCCTCGCCTCCAGCTTTACCAGATTTTTAATATTATGTATCTGCAATTCGGCAGAATCCTCGATCGTGATCACCCTCTCATCCTTCGGCACATAATCCATCAGTGCATTGAGCATGGTCGTTTTGCCTGTGCCTGTACCTCCCGAAATAAAAATATTATATTTGGCCCGTACAATTTTTTCCAGGAAAGAAGCCGCCTCTTCGGTCAATGTCCCCTGTCGGATAAGACGTTCCATGCTCATCGGTTCTTCTGGAAATTTCCGAATCGTAAGTATCGGCCCATTTAAGGCCACAGGTTTTAAAACCACATTGACCCGGGAACCGTCGGCGAGCCGTGCGTCTACAATGGGTGACGCCTCATTGACCTGCCGGTTTGCCCCTGCTACGATCTGCTGAATCACATCCTCCAGCTTTTC
>CATZYB010000033.1 GCA_958426095.1 uncultured Lachnospiraceae bacterium | reverse complement strand
GCTTCTTCCAGAAATTCGTTTTCCTCTTTCAGACGACGGCTTTCCTTATCCTGATCTTTGACGTGTTTGCGCAGCATAGTGATCTCTTCCGCCAGGTTCATTGCACTGGTAAGAGTAGGGGAGCCTTCACCGATGTCCAGCTTGCCGGCTCTGACTAGCTCAGCCTATCGCAGCAGTGGCATACTGCCTGTGAGTTTGTTAATCCTTTTCTTAGCCCCGCAAATGGCAAGACCAAGATATTGCAGAGCACTTTCTGACACGTTCCCCATCTTAGAAATAAATTCATCATAGGTTTTACAGCCCTGTGCCAGATCGCTAAAGTCAACCACGGTCAAATCCTGAAAGTCAGGTTGATAAAGCTTTCTCACGGATTGCTTTGATGATTTCCGGTGAGCCTTTCAAAATTGGTACGGGGAACTCAATTATGCCGAGATGCTCGTTTCCACTCTGGTCTGTAACATTCGCACCGACCATCTCCGGCATCTCTTTTCCTAATGTAATCCCCATGATAGCCGCCGTATTTGCGATAATGCCAAGCGGCAGATTTTCGTCAATGACCATGACGCATTTTTCATTCTGTAAATCCATTTCAGATTGCCTCCTGTTTTTGTATTTTCCTCTGTATTCAGAGAGGAACAGTCCGATCAGTGCCAGGACCGTACCAAGGCCGGACATCACGGTTACTTTTTCGTTCAGGATAAGGGCGGATGTGATAACCGTGATGACCGGAACTAAGTAAATGTAAATGCTTGTTTTGACAGCACCCAGAATCTTCACAGCCATGTTCCAGGTGACGAAACAGAGTGCGGATGCGCCCAATCCTAAGAAGATCAGATTCCCCAGGTAGACTGGATTTGCGAACCGTTCTGCTCCAATGCGGCAGTCAAACAGGAAGAGTGCAGGTATCATAAATACGATCCCATAAGCAAATACCCGCCTTGTGGTCTGGACGGTGTGATATCCAAAACTGCTGATTTTCCGGGTGAGTACAGAGTAGCAGGCCCACACGACTGCCGCAGCTACGGCCAGCAAGTCTCCGATGGGATTTAACTGCATCTTTGCTCCGTTAAAGCTGATCAGGCAGATGCCGGCCATCGCAACTATAAATCCGATGAAGAAATTTGCGCGCAGCTTTTCTTCCTTTGTGACCAGGTGGGTGAGCATTGCCGTGAAAAAGGGTGCTATGGAGATGATCACACCCACGTTGGAAGCCATTGTATAAGTCAGGGCAATGTTCTCCAGCAGATAATACAGGCACACACCGCACAGTCCCGCCGCCGCAAAGACAGCTTCCTGCCGTTTGGTAGTGCCTTTCATCCGGTGAGGATAGACGATCAGCAGTGCCAGAAATCCCAGGATAAACCGGAAGAACAGGATTTCTATCGGCTCAAAATCCACTAACAGCACTTTGGTGGAGATGAAGGTAGTTCCCCATATCAGGATTGTTGCCAGCGCCGCCAGATGCCCGGTTGCTTTTTTACTCATCCGGCCTTTCCTCCTTCGTGGATTCTTTCTCTAAAAATATGTCACGGTAAAGGCCCGGAGCCAATCCGATAAATCGGTTGAAATAGTTCGTGAAATGACTCTGGTTGGAAAAGCCTGTCTGCATGGCCGCCTCCATGGGAGGTACACCCTGCTCCAGAAGTTTCTTTGCTTTGCCAATGCGTATGTTCTCTAAGTAGCTGTATGGCGTGACACCTTTGGACTTGGTAAAGGCCCTAAGCAGCGTGGATTTGCTAAGACCAGCATAACGGCAGATCTGATCTAAATAAATCCGGTTTGCAAAGTGCTGCTCCATAAAATTACAGGCTTTTTCAATTTCCTCCCGGCATTCCGGGATGCAGCTGGGGGAGGGATGCCCATATCGCTGAATTAATAGAGATATAAGGAGCAGCATGTTTTCTTCCTTACCAAACTCACAAGAGCCTTTCATGACCAGTTCGTGGAGCGGGTGCAGATAGCAGGTTACTTCCTCATCGAAGATCACGGTTTTGGAAAAGCCGGGGAGTTCCCTTTTTCCGGTTACTTCTTCTGACAGGTCCAGCATGACTTCTTTGGCAATATTAAATCCCCGGTAATCCAGCGTGCCATCATCGCTCTGCACGCAGGCATGATTGTCTCCGGGATTAAAAAGAAGAATATTACCTTTGGTTATAGTGTATTCTTGATTGCGACAGGACAGTACACGCTGGCCGTCCTCAATAAATCCAATCACATAATATTCATGGAAGTGATTTGGAAAAGGCTGCACGATTCCCTCGAAGCGGTATGCCTCAATTCGAAGCTCATCATCATAAACTATCGTCCTTGTTTCTTTCTTCATGAGTGTTCCCTCCTTGCTGTCCTTCATTGTATCATTTCAAAATGCAAAAGGCTTGTAAAATATCTTCATTTTTTCACAGCTCACTGGATTGCTTTCTTTGGATATGGTATGCTATTAGCAATCAAATGGTAGTATCAAGTAATCTATGAAAACAATCATCTCCAGTCCCCGGAATGCCATGCTAAAAAATCTATCGTGAATTGGCGGCAGATGTAGTGGAGCTTATATTTATTTTTGCCGTAATCCTCTTTGAGGCCTTTCTTACGGCGTGAAACAGGTTTTATCTTAACGTGGTACCGGTGTTCGAAGTTCTAAAGATATTGAATAACAGAGAGTAAGTAAAACAGGTAGTTTTTGACACTGACCCTTTCCAGAAGGGGGATTTGGGATGATGCAGAATGAGGAGAATAAAACCAATGATTCGATATGTAACGAAAGAGGATATTAACAAAGTACTTTCCATGATGGAACAGGTGAAAGAAGCCTTTCCCGGATATCAGGAGACAGAATTTCTGGAAGCACTTTATAAAGCCATAGACTGTAAGACGGCGTTTTTGGAGGAAAAGGCGGGCAGACTGGCAGGAATGCTTACGTTTTCTTATCAGGAAAAAGAGCTTACATTCTTGGCGGTCATGCCGGAATTCCGAAAACAGGGCGTGGGGAAACGGCTGATCAGGCGGATGGCAGAGTGCTTTGAGGATGGGGAAGAGGTTCATGTGATTACATTTCGGGAAGGAGACCAGAAAGGAATGGCGGCCCGTTATTGTTATCATTCATGCGGTTTTGTGGACGATGAAGAACTGGTGGTGTTTGATTATCCATGCCAGAGAATGGTTCTGAAGGTGGAGCAATAAGAAGACTATGAAAAATATTAACCTGCGTGTCATTTGCGACCAATTCGCATATTGACAGATATGCCAAGTTAGTGTATAATAATTTGCGAACAAGTTGCAAATTGGAGGTGCAGCCAATGGCAAAATATCTGACACGGCAGCGCAAGCGGCTTTTAGAATATCTTTCAGAGCATACAGACGAACAGATAACCGCACGGCAGATAGCCGATGGGCTGACAGCAGACAATATCAGCATCAGCGCCGTTTATCGCAATCTTGCCGCTTTGGAGGAGGATGGTCTTCTCAAACGCAGTGTTCGGGAAGGAACGCGGGAAGTCTTTTATCAATACATTGCCGCAGAGGAATGCAAAGACAGCCTGCACCTGTCCTGTCGTATCTGCGGAAAGAGCATCCATTTGGGAAAATCGGAAACAGAGCAGCTTCTTCAGAGTACATTGGAAAGCACAGGCTTTCAAATCGACAAATCAGAAACGATTCTGTACGGCGTTTGTGCCGATTGCAGAAAATAGAAGGGTGGTGAGCAGAATGGAAAAGAAAAAGAAAATCGCGGCAATACTTCTTGCTGTGACAGTCATGTTTGTTATGCTCTATTCTGCTCTTTTTATCGCAGCAGAAGCCGACCACGATTGTGTGGGCGAAAACTGCCCGATCTGCTATCAAATCAGCGTATGTGAAAATACACTTAAAAATCTCTCTTTAGCTGTTTGCGCTGTGGCTATTGCCGTAGCGTTTACATATACCCTGTGCAGGAGTATTTCTGCCTGTACAGATGTTATCCCAAGCCATACTTTGGTTTCGCTCAAGGTTAAACTGACAGATTAAAAAATAAGAATTTTTACAAGGGTGCAGTCTATCTGTTTTCGGATAGGCTTTTGTGGCGTTGCCGCTGCCCTTGTATTTTTACGCCCATTTTTAAGCTCTTATAATAAAATAATCTGGAGGTAAATATAACCTATGAATATGAAAAAGATAATTGCAATGCTGCTTGCGCTTATGATGCTGGCCGGCGTTCTTGCCGGCTGCGGAAAGCAGGATGATAACAATAAGACAGATAAAAACGATAAACTGAGCATTGTCACTACGATTTTCCCTGAATACGACTGGGTCAGGGAAATCCTCGGCGACAAGGCTGATAATGCGGAAATCACAATGCTGCTGGATAACGGTGTTGACCTGCACAGCTATCAGCCTACCGCCGATGATATTGTCAAAATCTCTGATTGCGACCTGTTTATCTATGTGGGCGGCGAGTCCGACGAATGGGTGGACGATGCTCTGAAAAATGCCACCAACAAGGATATGAAAGTTATTGACTTGCTGGAAGTGTTGGGTGATTCCGTAAAAACAGAAGAAACCGTTGAGGGTATGCAGGAGGAAGATCACGACCACGGTCATGATGAAGAAATCACAAAGGACAACATAGAGGACCGTACCCTCTCGGATTTCGTTGGTGAGTGGAAGTCTCTGTACCCCTATCTGCTGAACGGTGATTTGGACGAATACTGTGAACACAAGGCGGAAGAGGATAAGGACAGCTCGACCACAAAAGATACCTATTTGGAGAAGTATAAGGCTTCGTGGCAATGCGACGCCAACAAAATTTCAATTAACGGAAATAAAATCACATTCACTTATACAGATGGAAAAACTGTTTCTGCCGAATACACCTATGACGGTTATCAGCCGAAACTGAATGACGAAGGTAAAATCAGCAGCGTCCGTTATCAGTTTGAAACGACCAGCGATGCTGCTCCAAAATATGTGCAGTTCAACGACCACGGTCACGAACCAGGCGAGGCAGAACATTTCCATATTTACTTTGGCAACGATGGCTTTGACGCATTGATGGATTCCAATACCAACCCGTTCTTTGTGAAGGACGCGCTTACTGTTGATGAAATCCTTGACGAACTGATGGGTCATGAGCACGAGGAAGAAAAAGACGAGCATGTCTGGCTGTCTTTGAAGAACGCCGAAAAACTTGTCAGCGCTATTTCTGATGCCTTGCAGGAACTTGACCCCGACAACAAAGACACCTATGCGACCAATTCCAATGCTTATATGAAAAAGCTGTCTGCTCTTGACGCAGACTATAAGGCAACGGTGGAGAGTGCGACCTATAAGACTGTGCTGTTTGGCGACCGCTTCCCGTTCCGCTATTTGGCAGATGACTACGGCCTGAGTTACTATGCCGCTTTTGTGGGTTGTTCCGCCGAAACCGAAGCCAGTTTTGAAACCATTTCCTTCCTTGCCAAGAAAGCGGACGAGCTGAAACTGCCCGGCGTTCTGACCATTGAGGGCGCACAGCATAAGATTGCGGAAACCATTGTCCAGAATACTACTGCGAAAAACCAAAAGGTGCTGACAATGGACTCTATGCAGTCCACCACCTCCAAAGATGCGGCAAACGGCACGACTTACCTCTCCGTCATGGAAAAAAACCTCTCCGTGCTGAAAGAAGTATTGGATTAAGGAGGTCGGTTTATGGCTCAGCTCACTTGTCAAAATCTCTGTGTCGGCTATGATGGAAAGTCCGTTCTGCAAGACCTCAATTTTGAGGTCTTTGCAGGCGACTACCTCTGCATTGTAGGGGAAAACGGCTCTGGCAAGAGTACACTTATGAAAACAATTCTCGGCTTGCAGCCGCCCATCAGCGGAAGGATTTTGACGGGCGATGGGCTGAGGAAAAATGAGATTGGCTATCTGCCGCAGCAGACGGTCGTACAAAAGGACTTCCCTGCATCCGTGAGAGAAATTGTTCTCTCTGGGTGTCAGGGACGCTGCGGCCGCCGCCCTTTTTATAATAAAGAAGAAAAACAGCTTGCAGCAAAAGCTATGGACAAGATGCAGATCACACAGCTTGCAGGACGCTGCTATCGAGAGCTGTCTGGCGGGCAGCAGCAGCGGGTATTGCTTGCCCGTGCGCTGTGTGCCACACAAAAAGTGCTGCTCCTGGACGAGCCTGTTTCTGGGCTTGACCCAAAGGTAACGGCTGAAATGTACCGTCTGATTGAGAGACTGAATCATCGGGACGGTATCACCGTTATTATGATTTCTCACGATATTACTGCCGCGGTAAAATACGCCAGCCATATTCTGCATATTGGCGACACCGTTTTCTTCGGAACAAAGGAGGAATATCTCCAAAGTCCGCAAGGGCGGATTTTTGCTGCGGAGAAAGGCGGTGATATACAATGACCGGTATTTTGGAAAAACTGACCCTCTATTGGGCATACCCCTTTGTCCGATATGCGCTGGTGGTTGGCGTACTGATAGCTCTTTGTTCCTCTCTGTTGGGTGTAACGCTGGTGTTGAAACGGTTTTCATTTATTGGTGACGGACTTTCTCATGTGGCATTTGGTGCAATGGCGATTGCCGCCATTTTGCAGATTACAAATGAAATGCCGTTGGTGATGGTCATTACGATTATCAGTGCAGTACTACTCCTGCGTACCGGGCAGAGTACAAAAATTAAAGGCGATGCCGCTATTGCAATGATTTCCGTCGGTTCTTTGGCTATCGGCTATTTATTGATGAATATTTTTTCGACTTCCTCCAACCTTTCAGGAGATGTATGCAGCACACTGTTCGGATCGACTTCCATATTAACGCTGTCCCCTGTAGAAGTGTGGCTTTGCGTGGGAATGTCGGTGTTGGTTGTGGCAACATTCGTTTTATTCTACAATAAAATCTTTGCGGTAACATTCGATGAAAATTTTGCAAGAGCGACCGGAACGGAAGCTGGACTCTACAATCTTTTGATTGCTGTCATCGTTGCGGTAATTATCGTGCTTGCCATGAATCTTGTCGGTTCGCTGCTGATTTCCGCACTGGTGATTTTTCCTGCACTGTCGGCTATGCGAATATTTAAGAGTTTCCGCAGTGTGACTGTCTGTGCCGCAGTTCTGTCGGTTGTGTGTTCACTTATCGGTATTCTGGCGTCAATTCTTGCTGGTACGCCGGTAGGTTCAACAATCGTCGCCGTTCAGATTGGTACATTTGGTTTGACTTGGATTATTGGCACAATTACAGGAGGTGTCAGAAAATGAAAAAGCTGTTTCATTTATTACTTATAATCGCTTTGATTGTATCGCTTTCGGCCTGCACACAGAATTCAAATACTATGAATGAGCCACAGACGGCCAGTTCGCAGCCGAAGGTATCGGATGATCTTTCAAAACAACAAACATCTAATGATCTTGATGTGGATTTGACGAAGCTCAGCAGTACAATGGTTTATTCTGAGGTTTACAAGATGATGTATACGCCGGATGATTATGTCGGGAAAACTGTTAAAATGAAGGGGCAATTTGCATATTATGAAGACGCTGATACAAAAGCCCAATACTTTGCCTGTATCATTGCCGATGCGACCGCTTGCTGTTCACAAGGGTTGGAGTTTATTCCGACAGGCGAACATACCTATCCGAATGATTACCCTGAGCCGGGGTCAGAAATAACTGTGACGGGTACTTTTGAACTTTATACAGAAAACGGATTTCAGTATTGCAGACTGAAAGACGCCGCTATGGAATGAATAAGGGAGATATTGAAACTACATATACTGTTTTATCTTCAACCCGGAATTTGATTTCCATTCCTGCGAAGCGAAGTCCGTAAATTCTTTCCGGGTTATCTTGATAAGATGGTCTGGGATCCTGGGTCAGAAGGGTCAGTAATGCTTCTCGCTTGGTTTCAGGAACCTGATTCAGAAGTTCCGGCGGACACTCGATATCGAGGGCATAGTTTTTAAGCGGACCAGCAAAACCTTCAGAAGCTTCCGGATGGCTGTCCACGTAAGGAAGATAAGGCTTGATATCAAAGATTGGAGTGCCGTCCATTAAGTCTGCACCGGAAATGTGAAGTACCGGACCGTGTTCGGAATGAATTTCGACTTTATCCAGGCGGACCGGAGAAAGTCCGATAGGATTTGGACGGAAAGGTGAACGGGTGGCAAAAACACCCATGCGGGTATTGCCGCCGAGACGGGGCGGGCGTACTGTAGGCGACCAGTGTTTTCGGATACTTTCCGAAAATCCCCAGATAAGCCATATATGGGAGTAATCTTCCAGACCGCGAAAGGCATCCGGATTGCGATATTCTGGTTCAAAGATGATTTCAGCTTTCAGAGAATCTATCAGACCGCTTTGACGGGGAATGCCGAATTTGTCAGGAAAATCACAGCAGATGTGGGCAATAGGTTTTATGGTGTATGTGGATTGCATAAAGGATACCTCCGGGAATGGCACCGCAGCAGGATGCACGGGAAAAAATATATACTTTAATAAGTATACTTTACATAGAAGAAAATTTCAAAACAAAAATGGAGTCTATTTAAGTTTCTTTTTCAATTTCTAACAGTCTCTGAACGGCTTTTTGCATATCCGGATGTTTCCTGTATTCTTCGATAAGATTTTTTTCTTGAGTTGTTAAGTTAAAAACAGCCTTTTTTTGAGATTTATATCCAAATATTTCGAGAATGTTATCGATATGATAAATGCAGCAAAGGCGCATCAGCGTATCCGCATCGGGCTGAGTATGTCCGCTTTCCCATCCGTAGATCGTTTTAACTGCAACCGGCTGGGTTTCCGACAATAATTCGGATACCTGGGGGATGGTGAGATTATTCTTTTTTCTATAGAATTTTAATCGCTCGGCGATCAGCGGATTCTTCATAGACATTCTCCTTTTGAACCTCATTTTAGCTATCGTTATAAAAGTATGTCAATGAATCCCCAAATATTCTTGTATAAAAAGAAAATATGATGTGAATAAAAATAAAAATTCTTTTTAGAAAAGCAAATCAATTTTCTTGTTCGATATCCAGCAGCTTTTGAATGGCCTCCTGCATATTTGGATGTTTTCGATATTCTTCCACAAGATGTTTTTCCTGTGCGCTTAATTTAAACATTGTTTTTTTGGCTGTTTTATACTCGAAACATTCTAAAATATTATCAATCTCGTAAATACAGCAAAGGCGCATCAGTGTATCTATGTCAGGCTGACTACGGCCGCTTTCCCATCCATAGATTGTTTTGTCGGCAACGGGATAAGTCTCTGACAATATTGCAGATACTTGTTTTATAGTCAGATTATTCTGTTCTCGATAGAATTTTAATCGTTCACCGATCAGCGGATTCTTCATAGGCGGCCTCCTTATGAAGCACATTGTAGCCAGCCTGTCAGCGGTGTGTCAACAAATCTGAAAATCTTCCTTCAAATCAAGAAAAAGCGGTAGATTAAAAGGATAAAAATTCTTAAAATTAAAGAAAATTATTTTACCTAAAATTTACAAAGCCAGTCTTAATGATTTTACATTCAGCGTTTAACATTCCAATCGTAAACAACATTTTTAAGCTAAGGAGATTAAAGAGATGAAAAAAAGTTTATTAATGACAGTATCCGCACTGATGATAGGTACACTTATGTTGACAGGCTGCGGTACAGAAAAAGCTGAAACGACAGCACAGACAGCAGCAGAGACAGAAGAAGTCGGCGGATCCGAAGAGACAACAAAAGCCGCTGAATCAGGAACAGGCAATGTAAAAGGCGCATCCGGAGAAATAACTGTTGTTTCCAGAGAAGATGGTTCCGGTACAAGGGGCGCTTTTATCGAATTGCTTGGTATTGAAGAAGAGGTCAACGGCGAAAAAATGGACATGACAACAGAGGATGCAAAGATTACAAACAGTACCTCTGTAATGATGACAACCGTCGAAGGTGATGTGAATGCTATTGGCTATATTTCACTTGGTTCTTTAAATGAAGCTGTTACGGCGGTTAAAGTCGATGGCGTGGAAGCTAATGCCGATAATGTTGCCGCAGGTACATACAAGGTTCAGCGTCCATTTAATATTGCAACAAATGGTACTCCTAGTGAGGCAGCTCAGGATTTCATTAATTTCATTATGAGTAAAGAAGGCCAGCAGGTTGTTGTAGATAACGGATATATTGCGGTTGGCGATCAGCCGGAGTACGAAGCGGCAAATGTGGAAGGAAAAATTGTTGTTGCCGGTTCTTCTTCTGTAACCCCGGTCATGGAAAAATTGAAAGAAGCTTATGCGGCTGTAAATCCAAATGTTGAAATTGAGGTTCAGCAGAGCGATTCCACAACAGGTATGCAGTCGGCCATCGACGGCCTTTGTGATATTGGTATGGCTTCCCGTGAATTAAAAGACAGTGAAACGGAAGCCGGTCTTACTTCGACGGTGATCGCTCAGGACGGTATTGCTATCATTGTAAATAATGGCAGTGGTATTAAAGAATTGACAAGCGAACAGATTAAATCCATTTACACAGGTGAAATCACAACTTGGGAGGATATAAAATAATCCGATATGAAGCTGAATAAAGAAAATGGAATGAAAATGGTTTTCTTTTTGGCTGCTCTGACTTCTGTACTGGCGGTAGCCCTCATCTGCATTTTCCTTTTTGCAGGAGGGCTGCCGGCCATGGCAAAGATAGGGTTTGGAGATTTTATTTTTGGCCGGAAATGGAAACCGGGAAATAATATGTTCGGTATTTTCCCAATGATCATGGGAAGCATCTGTGTGACCGGAGTATCGTTGGCTATCGGTGTGCCGATTGGCTTATTTACATCTGTCTTTATGGCGTCGTATTGTCCGAAACCGATTTATTGCGTCTGTCAGGCGGCAATCAATCTGATGGCGGGAATTCCGTCCATAGTCTATGGTTTCTTTGGCCTTGTACTCATTGTGCCGCTGATGAATACGCTGACGGGGAAGGACGGAAGCACCATGCTGACGGCCTCTATTGTATTGGCCATCATGATCCTTCCGACGATCATTGCACAGGCGGAAACATCGCTTCGCAGTGTGCCGAACAGTTATTATGAAGGTTCTCTGGCTCTTGGTGCAACGAAAGAGAGAAGCCTGTTTTTTGTAGTGCTTCCGGCGGCAAAATCGGGAGTCATTGCAGGCGTTGTTCTTGGCATCGGCCGTGCCATTGGCGAGACGATGGCTGTGGTCATGGTTGCCGGAAATCAGCCGCGGATGCCGGCCGGTCTGTTTAAGGGACTGCGGACAATGACGGCAAATATCGTTTTGGAAATGGGATATGCGGCAGATCTTCACAGGGAAGCTTTGATCGCCACCGGCGTTGTGCTTTTTATTTTTATTCTTATAATTAATCTGGCTGTATCCCTGCTGAACAGGAGGACTTTCCATGAATAATAAAAGCGATACACATAGCGGCCGGGCTTCATCAGCCATCTTGAAAATATTAGTCATGGTATGTGCCATACTTACTTTTGCAGTACTTATTTTCCTTATTGCCTTTATTTTAGTCAAAGGCGTCGCTTATCTGAAACCGAGTCTCTTTGCATGGGAGTATACTTCAGAAAATGTTTCTCTTGTTCCCGCAGCGGTAAATACGGTGATCATGACGATATTGACATTGCTGATCGCTGTTCCTATTGGCGTATTTGCGGCGGTTTTCCTTGTGGAGTATTCCGGCAAAGACAGCAAGATCGTCCAGGTCATTCGTATGACGGCAGAGACCTTGTCCGGCATTCCATCCATTGTCTATGGGCTTTTCGGATTAATGTTTTTTGCAACTACACTGGGCTGGGGACTTTGTATTTTATCCGGTTCATTTACGATGGTGATCATGATTCTGCCATTGATCATGCGGACCACCGAAGAAGCGCTCAAATCCGTACCGGATGCTTACAGAGAGGCAAGTTTTGGATTGGGAGCAGGCAAGCTCCGGACAATTTTTAAAATTGTGCTTCCTGCGGCAGTTCCGGGGATTTTGGCCGGAGTTATCCTTGCAACAGGACGTATTGTCGGAGAAACGGCAGCGCTCATATTTACGGCAGGTACGGTGGCTCAGATTCCGTCCAGCCTTTTTGGCTCCGGACGTACCCTGGCGCTTCATATGTACGCATTGTCCAATGAAGGACTTCATGTAAATGAAGCCTATGCGACGGCGGTCGTACTTTTAGTACTCGTATTGTTGATCAATGGTCTGTCAAATCTGATAGCCGGTAAATTTGCGAAAGCATGAGGATGGATATGGATAATATGAACGATAAAATGACGATTAAAGATATGAATCTGCATTATGGTGAGTTTCATGCTTTAAAAGATGTGAATTTAAATATAGGGGCCCGGGAGATTACTGCTTTTATCGGGCCGAGCGGCTGCGGCAAATCAACTCTTTTGAAATCCCTTAACCGGATGAATGATCTGATCCCGGGATGTAAGATTGATGGAGATATTCGCCTGGACGGGGAAGATATTTACGGTGATATGGATGTCAACCTGCTGCGTAAACGCGTAGGCATGGTATTTCAGAAACCAAACCCGTTCCCGATGAGTATTTATGATAATATTGCCTATGGGCCGAGAACCCATGGTATCCGCTCAAAGGCAAAACTGGATGAAATTGTGGAGACGTCGCTTCGAAATGCGGCTATCTGGGATGAAGTAAAGGACCGGCTGAAAAAAAGCGCTCTGGGTATGTCCGGCGGGCAGCAGCAGAGACTTTGTATTGCAAGAGCGCTGGCCGTGCAGCCGGAGGTACTTTTAATGGACGAGCCGACGTCGGCGCTGGACCCAATTTCAACTTCCAAAATTGAAGACCTTGCAGTGGAGCTGAAGAAAGATTATACTATCATCATGGTGACCCATAATATGCAGCAGGCCGCCCGTATTTCAGATAAGACAGCATTTTTCCTTTTGGGACAGGTGATCGAGTACAATGATACGGAAACATTATTTTCTATTCCAAAGGATAAGCGGACAGAGGATTATATTACGGGGAGGTTTGGTTGATATGAGAAACCGTTTTGACGCTCAGTTGGAGCAGCTTCATCAGAAGCTTATTGAGATGGGAAATCTGTGCGAGCAGGTCATTTCAATGACATATAAGGTTTTGATGGATGAGGATCATGAGGCTGCCAGAGAAATCATTGAAAAAGACAGCCTGATCGACTTGAAGGAAAGAGATATTGAAAGCCTGTGCTTAAAACTTCTGCTTCAGCAGCAGCCGGTGGCCTCGGATCTGCGAAAGGTTTCCGCTGCATTGAAAATGATCACAGACATGGAACGTATCGGCGATCAGGCGTCGGATATTGCGGAAATTATTTTGACATCCAGTATTAAGGCGCCGGGGCTGGATATTCCTATAGGCCGGATGGCGGAAGCCACAATGCGGATGGTAACGGACAGTGTGAACGCTTATGTGTGGCAGGATTTGGATGCGGCTCAAAAGGTTATCGAATATGATGACGTTGTGGACGATCTCTTCCTTGAAGTGAAAGATCTGCTCGTACGGCAGATTGACTCAAATCCAATAATCCATGAACATGTAATGGATATTTTGCTGATCGCCAAATACTATGAACGTATTGGAGATCATGCGACCAATATTTCGGAGTGGGTAGAATTTTCCATTACCGGAAAACACAGAGGGGACGAGAATTTATGATTTATTGTCTGGAAGACGAGAGAAACATTCGGGAACTCATCGTGTATACATTGGAGTCCAGTGGCTTTCATGCCGCTGGTTTTTCCAATGGTACAGATCTTTTTACTGCGATGGCTGATGAAAAACCGGATTTAATATTATTGGACATTATGTTGCCAAAGGAAAATGGTTTATCCATTTTAAAAAAATTGAAAAGCTCTATGGTGACGAAGGACATTCCGGTCATCATGGTGACGGCGAAGGGGTCTGAGTTTGATAAAGTGACAGGCCTTGATATGGGAGCAGATGATTATATTGCAAAACCATTTGGAATGATGGAATTTATTGCCAGAGTTCGTGCCGTACTGCGGCGGAGTGGTTCAAAGGGAGAAGCTCCGGAACTTATTTACAAGGATTTGTGTATTCGCTCGGAAAGACACCAGGTTTTTGCAAATGACAAAGAAATTGCATTGACATTAAAAGAATATGAACTATTGAAATACTTAATTGAAAATCAGGACATTGTTTTGACGCGAAACCAGATTTTAGGCCGGGTGTGGGGATATGACTTTGATGGTGAAACGCGGACAGTGGATGTACATATACGAACGCTTCGTCAGAAACTTGGCGATTATGGAAAATATATTGAGACTGTACGCGGCGTAGGCTATCGTATCGGAGGCTGAAAATGAAAAGGAAAATTATTCGTAATACCGTGGCCATCGTTGCGGCCGCGGTCATTTTGACCTTTCTGGCAGTGACATTTCTCATGTATACCCATTCGGTGGAACTTTTGAAAAAGGGTACGGAAAATGAAGCTGAAACACTGAAAGCGGCGATCGATGCCGAAGGTATGGATTTTTTGATAAATGAGAAACTATTTCAGGACAGCCGACGGATCACTATTGTTGACCGGGAGGGCGATGTGCTGTATGATTCCGTTGCAGATGCGGATTCATTGGATAATCATAAGACGCGTCCGGAGATTTCTCAGGCTATTTATCAGTCTTCAGGAGCTTCACTGAGAAATTCCGATACTCTCGATGAGAAAGTTTACTATTACGCAATAACTTTAGATGATGGGAATATTCTCCGGGTCAGCAGTTCCATGGACAGTATTTATCAACTCATGTTTTCTATGGCGCCTTTTATGGCTTTGCTTGTCGCAGCGATCATTGGCATTTCCGTTGTTATCATATGTATCGAAACAGAACGGATGGTCCGGCCGATCAATGAGATTAATTTGGATAAACCGCTGGAAGAGCCGATATATGAAGAATTTAAGCCCCTGCTTACCCGGATGGATCACCAGAATGAGCGGATCCGGATTCAACTGGAAGAATTAAAACAGGCCGAGGGCATTCGCCGGGAATTTTCTGCCAATGTTTCCCATGAACTGAAAACTCCATTAATGGCTATCTCCGGTTATGCGGAGATTATCAGTCGAAATATGGTTAAAAAAGAAGATATTCCTGAGTTTGCAGGCCGAATCTATAAAGAGGCCACCCGGATGACCACTCTGATTGAAGACATCATTAAACTGTCCCGATTGGACGAACAGTCGGATATGATGCCTTTTGAAGCGGTGGATCTGAACCGGGTAACGAAGGAAGTTGTGGACAGCCTTCAGGCTGTGGCACGGCAGAGGAAGGTTACAATAACTGTCGATGGGGATGTGCCGATGATCAATGGCGTGCGTCAGGTCATTTATGAAATGATTTATAACCTTTGTGACAATGCGGTGAAATATAACAGGGACGGCGGCTCTGTTCATATACTTATGGAACCGTCACCGAAGGAAGGATATTCTGTTCGATGGTCCGTGTGGGATACGGGGATAGGTGTGCCGGAAGAAGAGCAGGAGCGCATCTTCGAGCGCTTTTACAGGGTGGATAAAAGCCATTCCAGAGAGACCGGGGGCACCGGTCTGGGACTTGCCATCGTTAAACACGGCGCCAACCTTCATCAGGCCCTCCTGACTGTGGACAGCAAGCTGGGCGAAGGCACATGTATTTCCATTGAATTTAAAGCTATTTAAATATAACGCTGACACATCGGTATACTGTCTGATGTCGGGTTTAAGAAAATCGCCGTATCTGAAAAGAAACAGGCCGGCTGTAATAGTTAGCTTTGACTTTTGCATAAGATACAGGTATAATCGACCGTATATATACGGAGACGGGAGGAACCTGCAGTTGACAGAATTATTGGTGGCATGGTTTATTAAGGATAAAGAGAATATTAACGATACAAAGGTCCGGCAGTCTTATGGAAGATTGTCGGGCCTTGTTGGAATTTGCTGCAATGTGATTTTATTTGCGCTGAAATTGTTTGCCGGACTGGCGACAGGGGCTGTGTCGATTATGGCAGATGCGTTTAATAATCTGTCCGATGCGGCGTCATCGGTGGTAACGTTGATCGGGTTTTATATGGCGGGAAAACCGGCGGATCCGGGGCATCCTTACGGACATGGCCGTATTGAATATCTTTCCGGACTTTTTATTTCTGCGGCCATTTTAATGACGGGTGTGGAGTTAATGAAGTCTTCTGTGGAAAAAATCCTTCATCCGGAAGCTCCGGATTTCAATGGGATGTCCATTGCCATTTTGATAGTTTCTATTTTATTAAAAATG
>CATZYB010000032.1 GCA_958426095.1 uncultured Lachnospiraceae bacterium | reverse complement strand
ATACATATCCATCTGACCGACATCCTGATGTGTAATCTTCTGTGCTTTCAAATCTATCAGGACAAAACATTTGAGAATATAGTTGTAAAACACAAGGTCAATGAAGTAGTCTTGTTTCTCTGTATGAATACGCTGCTGTCTTGCAACAAACGCATACCCTTTGCCAAGTTCCATCAAAAACTTCTGCAAATTGGTCAAAATACTTTTTTCAAGATCACTTTCCGTAAAGTCTGTATTAGAAGCCAGTCCTAAAAATTCCGCCACAACCGGATTCTTAATAAATTCCAGCTTATCATTCTGATATTCTGAGGTCAATTCCTTCATTTCCTTTTCGACAAGTTCCTGCTTCTGTGTTTGTAGCATACGATAATAGTATTGCGAAGAAACATTGCGCTGTAAAGTTCTAACACTCCAAGTCTGTTCTGCGGCTTCTTTCTCATACCAATCACGAGCTTTTTTATCTTCGACCTGCAAAAGAATACGATAATGCGTCCAAGAAAGTATTGTCCCAGATTGTTGCCTCAGTGAGGCAACAATCTCAGGGAACATTCTGTAAAATTTCAGACATCGATATAAAGTACCTCTGTCATATCCTTTACCATACAGATTTGTCAATTCTTTGGAGAGCTTCTTTATAACTTTAAGCCCGTACTCAGAGCGTTCTGCTCCGCCAAATTCTTCTTCTGCAATTCGGTATCCAATCAGCCAGTTCCTCTGAACAAGTGTGATGTTGACCGCCTGATATGCCGCCTTTTGTGAGGACTCAATAATCCCACACATATCTTTTAAAATGTCGTCTGTTTTAACAAAATTATCCATAATGCTATTCTGCCCGACATTTTGCAGCTTATTTTCCATAATACTTTGCTCCTTTTATTATTCATCTGCAACATCTTCCGTTGCTTTCCTAACCATCTGCTGATACTGTTCCTTAACCTCCGCCGGCGCAAGTATCTGCACCTTACCTCCGAATCCAAACACCCAACCGAAAAAGAGTTGACTGGCTGACACTTCAGTTATCAGGCAGAATGAAGTCATATCATAGGCAAGGGTCGTCACATCTTCACTGAAACGGTCGATCATTGTTTTCATCAGACTGTTATCGCAGCGCAAATCCACCGTTACCTCATCGCCATCGTACATAAAGTTACAATCTTGCCTTTCTTTTCGGAATAGCCGATCACATAATAATAATCTCCATTCCACAAAAGATGATATGGACTGAGCTTATATACCTCTCCCTTATTTTTCAAGACTTTTTTCTTTAATCCAGTGTAATCATAATATTGAAAAGAAATCTGCTCATTATCCGGCTTAATCCTATCGGCAATATAGTTATTTCTTTTCAGCTTAGACGCCTGACCGGGGCTTGTAAGTGTGTGGATTTTCTCAATCAATGCGTTGCTTTTTTTCTGCGTAATAAATTTGGAAGATTCCACTGCGTCAATCAGCAGCTTTAGTTCTGGCAGCTCAAACTTACGGCTGGCTACAAAATACTTGCTCTGCGTAGAATGAATGGTTACAATATCAAGTCTGTATTCCACAAGGGCGGCAATGTCCTTTGTTATGGTGGTTCTATGTGCAGAAATCCCATATTCATCATTCGAAGTAATCTATCTCACATTATACTTTAAAAATGCTATTATCTCAATCTTTCAGCAGAAATATTGCTTTTACTTTCTGTTAGTGTAAAAAGACCGGAAACCTGCTTTCAGATTTCCGGCCTTTTTGCCTTATATTCAGATATGTTTCGCAGCTTCCGCAATCATATTAACTGTGCCGTCAATACCGAATCTGGAGCTGGAAATGGACATATCATAAGATGCGCTCCGCCCCCATTTGGCTTCACTGTAGTAATTATGATAGCTGGCTCGCCGTTTATCAATTTTATTCATCAGGCTCTCGGCCCGTTTTTTATCAATCTTCTGACGTTTCATGATCCGCTCTACCCGGTCAGCCTTGTCTGCATGAATGAAAACCGAAAATACATTTTCCTGATTTTCCAGAACCGATTCGGCACAGCGTCCGATAAAAATACATGAGCCTTCCGCCGCCAGTTTTCGTATTGTGCGGCTCTGCATAATAAACAGACTGTCATTGGTCAGATAATCCATGGATGTGATCATCGCCGCATCCGCCGTCGGATTTCCCGAACAAAAGCCATTTAAAAGCCAGCTTGTCCGTTTTTCGTCCGCATTTTCAAACAATGACTGGGCCAGACCGGAGTCGATGGCCGTCTGTTTTAACAATACTTTGTCATAACATGGTATTCCCAATTTTTCTGCCAGCTTTTCGCCGATTTCACGGCCTCCGCTGCCATATTCCCGTCCAATACAAATAATTACTTTTTCTGCCATACCAAAGCTCTCCTTCCGTTAATTACTGCGCTTTGAATTTATCTGCCCATTTGCCGCGCCAGTAGAAAAGGACTGACAATGCGGTGGCAATAGACCAGCCGATCGGCCAGGACATCCATATACCTGTCGCCCCAAAGTTAGCCGCCAATATGTAGGATAAGATTACCCTCAAAACCAGGTCGGTAAAGGTAGCAACCATAAAGGAAGCCATAGCCCCTGCTCCCCGAAGCATTCCGTCAATAACAAGTTTAATGGAAATGACAAAATAAAATGGGGCCACAATTCTAAGGAAAATAATTCCTGTATTCAAGGCCACGGCAGATGCATCTCCGCTCATAAATAATTGTACCATATTCTGACCAAAAATAAAGAAGGCGATGAAAAATGGTACTGCAGTTAAAAGCCCCATTTTGATGCCCGCACCCAGCCCCTTTCTGGCCCGGTCCACTTTTCCGGCTCCCAGATTCTGTGCCGTAAAGCTGGATACGCCGTTACCCAGAGTCGTAAAACATGTAATAGAAAAGGTGTTCAGCTTGATCGCCGCCGAATATCCGGCAATGACTGAAGAGCCAAAGGAGTTGACCAGACTCTGAATAAAGATATTTCCTACAGAAACGAAACTCTGCTGCAAAATGCTCGGCACTGCGATCATGCTGATTTTTTTCAGCATACCGAAAGAAAAAATGTCATATTTTTCCGCTGTCTCCACTGTTCGAAGACGTTTGACAAGGGTCAAAAGAGCCAGCACACAGGCAATTCCCTGTGCAATGAAGGTCGCCCAGGCCACACCGGCCACACCCCAGTGGAAACCGGCCACAAACCAAGTATCCAAAGCGATATTTCCCAGAGAGGAACCAATCAGAAAATACAGAGGCGTCTTTGAATCGCCCAATGATGTGAATATGCCAGTGGCCACATTATATAAAAAGAGAAAAAGAAAACCGCCGACATAAATTCTTAAATACAGGGCGCCGTCAGCAAAAATGTTCTCCGGTGTATGAATCATTTCCATCAGTCCTCTTGTTCCCAAGAGACCCGCCGCCATAAGCACAACAGATAAAACTACCGACGATATCAGCGTCGTAAATACTGCCGTTTTCATTTTTCCGTATTCTTTTGCTCCAAAAAGCTGGGATATGACCACCGCGCAGCCGACGTTGCTTCCCACTGCAATCGCCATAAAGATCATTGTGATCGGATAGGAGGCCCCCACTGCGGCCAGCGCATCCTCACCGGCAAATTTCCCCGCAATCACACTATCCGCAATATTGTATAATTGCTGAAATATGACGCTGATAAACATTGGGATCGTAAACTGCCAAAGTACTTTTTGCGGATTCCCTTCTGTCAAATCTTTTATCATGTTTTTCATCCTTCCCTTATTGCTTTTATTTCCGAAGGGAATTATACTATAAAACAAACAATAAATAAAATCAATGAATTTTATGTACTCCATTAATATCATCTATGGAAGGACTCTTTTTTATGAATTTCGATTTTTACCGCACTTTTTATTACGTTGGAAAATATCAGAGCATTACCGCCGCCGCGAAAGCTCTGTATGTCACTCAGCCTTCTGTTACCCACGCCATTCAGTCGCTGGAACGGGAACTGGGATGCGCCTTATTCGTCCGTTCTCAAAAAGGCGTTCGTTTTACGCCGGAGGGCAAAAAGTTTTATACTTCGATCGCTGCTGCCTGCGAAACTATTTTTCAGGCCGAAGCCAGCCTGGAAGCAGCAAAAAATCTTTCAGAGGGTATCATTGCCATCGGGGCCAGTGAAACAACACTTCACCACTACCTGATACCGATTCTCGCTGATTTCCGTAAAAAGCATCCCGGTATCCGTATGAAGCTTTTCAATTCCAGTACTCCGGAAATGCTTCAGGAAATACTGAACGGACACATTGACTTTGCCGTCCTCGTCATAAACAATACTTATAAACATGAGGATTTATCGGTTACTCATCTGACAGATTTTCAGGATATTATGATTGCCGGTCAGACCTTTTCGGACTTGTATGGCCGCACAATCTCCCTGAAAGAATTAATGGACTATCCTCTTGTTTCTATGGAAAAAGGAACGATGACTCGTCAGTTTTTCGACCAGTTTTTCCGTGATAATAACCTTTCTCCCGAACCGGATATCGAACTGGCGACCACCGATCTGATCGTTCCAGTGATCGCCGGCGGTCTCGGCATCGGTTTAGCGCCTGAGCCCTTTGCCAGAGAAGCCCTGTATCAGCGAGAAATCTTCCGTGTCGCTTTGAAAGAAAAAATTCCCCACCGGGAAATCTGCCTTATAAAAAAGAAAAAGGCCTCCCTTTCCCTTATTGGAGAAGCCTTTATTGAATATCTTCTGTCAGATAATCGACCAGCTCTTTAATACCTTCGCCGGTCATACTGCATATTTTAAAAATTGGACGGGCGCCAGCCAGCGTCAGACTTTTCTCTGCCCGAATAAGCTGCGCTTCATCCTTGATCAGATCACTTTTTGTGATCACGCCCACCATGGGTTTCTGAAACATAGCCTGCAGTCCCGGCGGCAATGTAAACGTCATGTCTGTCGGGTCCTGCAAAAGCAGCACCACATCCACGCCCAGAGACGTGACCGCCAGAGCCTGATAAAACTGACGCCGTTCCACATATTCTCCCGGTGTGTCAACGATATTGTCCGTCACTTCCAAAGCCTGGGTCTTTTTGTAATTAATCGCCTGATTTGTCAAATACTGACAAAGCGTTGTTTTTCCACAGGATACTTTTCCAATGAGCATTATTTTCTTCATGCCATGCCTCCCATCAGGTCCGGGTAATCTGAGCCGGACTGAAACCGAGGACATCGGCCAGCGTGTCATTGACCGCAATGAGCGCGGCTTCCACACTGGAAACATCGCCGCAGATGACCAGGGAACCGCTGAAACGATCCACGAAAACAATGTCTACCGCGGCCGCCTTCGTCGCCACATCGGCGCCAATGATCGCCGCCTCGCTCGGAGTAATGGTCATAATCCCCAGGGCTCCACGGTTCTCTGTGATAACTCCCAGTTTTGTGTACAAGTCCTCTTTCGGATTGGCGATCAAATGGGCCATCGTCGTCTGTTTGCCGGGTACATATTCCTGAATAACCCTTTGTTTATCTTCAAAAACATTTTCCACGCTGTTCACCTCTACATCAGGCTTTCAAAAATCTCCGGACGAGGACTCGGAATGACAACGCTGGAGACAAGTAAACCGTTGTTCTTACCTTCCTCACTTCCGGCCTCCACGGAAGCCTTCACGGAAGCCACATCCCCGGCCATGACCACAAAGGATTTTCCGCCGAGTCCCATGCCGAGACGCACGTCAAGGAGGGTTACATTGGCCGCCTTCACCGCCGCATCGGCGCCGTAAACAGCCGCCGTAATACTGAAAAACTCCATAACGCCGATGGCGCCTGTGCCATGAAAATCCGTTGCCTGATTAATGGCTTCAATGACCTGGGGATGGACTCTTGGAATGACAGTGGAATCCACCACATGGCTATCCCCGACAGCCATTCCCGCATCCAGTGACGCTTTTACCGCCGCAACCTCGCCTGTAAACAATATACTATATTTTCCCGGACATACCGGTTTTGCAAAAGTCAGTTCCACCTGGGCAGCCTTTAAAATAGCATCGGCAGCCTCCACACCTTTGGCAATACTATTCAGTTCGAGAAAACCTACCGTTTCAATCATCGTCATCTACCCGTCCTTTCAATGATAATCCGACCTCCGACGGAAACCACTTTTCCGGAAATGCTGGCATGGATATTCGCTCCCATAGCTCCTTCCGGAATCCGTGCGATCAACTGGCCTTCCGTCACCGTATCGCCGACTTTGACAACCGGCTCCGACGGCGCGCCGATGTGCATGCTGACAGGGATTTCCACCCGTTCCGGGTTTCCTTCCTGGCAGGAATCAATCTTCAGATCATACCAGGTCAATACACCGACACGGGCTGCCACACGGCCTGCCGGAATCTTCCGGCCTTCCCGGTTTCTGTCCGCTTTATATTCGGTCTCTTCTCTCGTGTAACGGATGCCTGCCTCTCTGAGGGCGCCTTTAAGCACCTGATTGACCCGCTTTGGCTGCAGTTCCATAGGACAGGCATATTCCTCGCAAATACCGCATTCACAGCAGATGGCCGCATTTCGGACATCCTTATCGTCCAAAATCTTTGTCACATCACCGGACATGGCAAGCTTACGCATGATTTTATGAGGCTGGAGCGGATGACCGATCAAATGTCTCGGACACATCTGGGTACAATAACTGCACTGGATACAGGCCGAGCGGGCCCGGTTCAGCATATGCTGCAGAGAAATCTGCGTCTTACGGGCAATGCTGCTGTCCTCCGGCAAAATAAGTATACCGGAAGTCGTTTTTGTCACCACCGCGGCCTTTGCCTCTTCCATCGTCATCCGGGCGCCCATCATCGGTCCGCCGGAAACAACAAAATATCTGGATTTCAATGTTCCTCCAGCCATTTCGATGCAGGTTTCAAAAGAAGTTCCCACCGGCACATGAAGCACCGTCGGCTTTTTCACCTCGCCCGTCACTGTCAGATATTTTTTCGTAAAGGCTTTGCCTTCCATCGCGTCGCTGATGCCGAGCATCGTCGCCACATTGGAAACGACACAGCCCACATCCAGAGGAATTCCCGCAGGCGGAACGACCCGTCCCGTCACCTCATAGACCATGGTCTGTTCATCCCCGGCCGGATAAAAGCTGTCCATTTTTGCCAGCGTCACTTTGGAAGCCCGGTCCTTTAATACCTTTTCCAGGGCTTTGATTTCTTCTGTATATGTTTTTTTAAGAGCTATCCGGCATTCCTTTGCGCCGAGCATCTCGCCGACGGTTTCCACTGCGGAAACCACCCGGTCCCCCAGATGCTTCATAATATATCTGTCGGTACGAAGCAGCGGCTCGCACTCAGCGCCGTTGATAATGAGATATTCCACCGGACCGCCCGCATATTTTACATGGGTGGGAAAGCCGGCGCCTCCGCAGCCGACAATCCCCGCCTCCTTAATGCAATTCAATAAGTCCATGGACTCACTTCCTGTTCTTATTTTCTTTCATGATTTCCATAGAATCAATAATGCCTACGATGGCGCTGTCCACCGGAACGCCTTCCTTTCCGGCGGCCCGCCGGGCCGTACTGCCTGTGACAACAAGAACATCCTCGCCCACACCGGCGCCGACCATATCGGCGGCAACAAAGACTTCCCCTTTACCTTGGGCCGTCTCCGTCTCCTTCACGATCATAAGCTTCTGTCCGTTTAAGGCTTCCTGCTTTTTGGTCGCCCATACGTGTCCGATTACTCTGCAAATAAGCATACAAGTCCCCCTAAACGATTTCTATTTTTTTATGTCCGGCTTTAAAAATGTCCTTTGCGGCCGGAGTAATGATCGTTCCCTTCGCAAAACGCAATGTTCCGCAGGTACAGCCATTGATCAGCTCCTTCGCCAGCTTTTCCGTCACCAGTTTTTCCCGGATAACATCCCTCGGGTTCCCGGTTTCAGAAGCACAGGTTTTCACCCCGCCGTCGGAACAAGCCGAACTGCCGCCGGGCCGGCCCGAAACCTGACCTGCGCAGCTCTTCCCCTGCGGTTCTTCATTCAGAACGGCACAGACATTTTTTACCACTTCATTAATTAATTGTTCCATATCCATTGCTGACATCCCCCTACTTTCACACGGCGTGCCATAAAGGATAAACGCTTCGGTACCCACCCGATACCCGCAGGCATTGGCCTCATCGAAGTCAATGTGCATAGCCGGGGCAAATTTCTCGCTGACCCGAATCGGCACATCTTCAAAGATAACCTTCCGGTCGCTCTCCACCTCTACCCGGACCTTGTCGCCGTCACGGACGCCATATTCCTCCGCATCCTGGGGACGCATATGAATATGATTCCGTGCGACGATCACGCTGCCATTGGCTTTCATCTCTCCGTGGGAACCGATGATCATCACATCCGACGCTCCGTCAAGATTTCCTGACAGGTTGACCGGCGCCGTCAGCCCAAGCTTTCTGCAGTCCGTCTTGGACAACTCCACCTGGACAGCCGACCTCGGCGGTCCGAGAACCGCCACGTTTTCCACACAGCCGTCTTTGGTTACCAGCTTCACTCTCTGTTCACTTAAATATTCTCCGGGCTGGGATAAATCCCGCCGTTTTTTCAGGGCCGCCCCCTCGCCGAAGAGGGTTTCAATGGCAGCCTGGGTCAAATGGACATGGCAGCCGGATGCTTCGATTAAAATCTTCTTTCTCTCTACGCTCATCACTTTCTGCCTCCCTCATAATACCCTGCCAGCCACCGGCAAAATACAATATAGACGCCGCTGCTCAGACGATTCAAATGCTGAATAATATCCGGTCGCTCTACAACGCCTTCCGCCGTCATAAAGGCATGGGCCGCAGAAAGCTCCACCTCCCGCACCTTTGCCCGGAGACGGTTTAAGTCCGCCGCCATCCGCCCCATTGTATAGTCGGGAATCGGATGGTCCATTCCGAGATATTTTTTCACATTGTGGGAATTCTCCCGCAGCTCCTTATCGGTCATACCGAGAATCTTCATCGGCTCCAACGGTTCTTCCTTGACCTCGGCGCCGAGAATACACCGGGTACCGTAAAGGATATCCCCTAAATCCGTCACCAGCTTGTCCTGCTTTTTCTCGCAGGCTTCGGCCTGAAGGCAGATAATCTCCGCCTGGAGACTGTCAAGCTGCCCCCGGAATTCAATACGAGGATGGGTTTTCGGCACCAGAAGATTCCCCCGCAGATGGGTCATATGTTCCGGCTTCTCGCCGTAACCCGCGCCGGTCTGGGCATCGACATATGTATGTTTTCCATGGCTGGGAAGAGGCGTCCTGGTCATCACCGCCGGCTGACGTTCCATGATTACCAGAGAAATATGCCGATCCCGGAGATATTCTTTGGCAAGAGGCGTCACAAATACGTCCGGCTCAACACGATATTCGGTTGTACTCTCCGCAAGGGTGGCGGCTCTCAGCATGGTTTCTGTCAAAATTTTCATAACCAAACCTCTTCTTTAATCCGTCCGGACTTATTATTTTAAAGTAGGAAGGATGTATTCAACTTCTTCGTGCGGACGTGGAATTACATGAACACTGATCAGTTCGCCCACATTGGCTGCTGCTGCCGCACCTGCATCCGTAGCCGCTTTTACAGCGCCTACATCGCCGCGGACCATAACCGTTACAAGTCCGCCGCCAACATGAACCTTACCGATCAAAGTAACGTTCGCTGCCTTTACCATTGCATCGGCCGCCTCAATTGCTCCAACTAAACCTTTTGTTTCAATCATTCCTAAAGCCTGTATAACATCTGCCATAATAAATATCCTCCTTAAAATTCATTAAATATTATTAACCTCTTAACTTTGCCAGCACCGCCCGGGTAATGGCTTCCACATCCTCCGCCGTCAGTCCGGCCGTCGGTACGGCGCTTTCCGCTGCACGGCAGCAGGTTGTCTGTTCCGGTGTTGGAACATTATATTTCTTCCGGATATCGGAAAGTTCAGTAACTCCGCAGGCTACCCGGCGGATATTGATGAGATTCATCGGCGTGATATTATCCGATGTGGCGCTGCCGCCAACAGCTCCGCAGCCCAATGTCAATGCCGGAGCCAGATTGGTCGTTCCGCCGACGCCGCCTAAAGCCCCCGGAGTATTGACAAGCAACCGGGATACCGGTTTCTTTAAAGCAAACTCCCGGATAACATCCGTATCCTGGGAATGAATCGTCATCGTATGTCCGGCTCCTTCATTTTGAAGAATCTGGATACTCCGCTCGCAGGCTTCCTGCCAGCCTTCTTCAACAAAGAAAGCTAAAAGCGGACAAAGCTTTTCACGGGTATACGGATTTTTCTTGGATACCTCCGTCTGTCTGGACAAAAGCACCCTTGTTCCCGCAGGAATCTGGATTCCTGCCATATCCGCGATGGCCTGGGCCGATTTTCCGACGATCTTCGGATTCATCGTGCCGTTATCCCGAAGGATAAACCGCGCCACCTTCTCCGACTGGATTTCATCCATGAAATATCCGCCCTGGCGTTTCACCTCTTCCACAACCTGGGATTCAATGCACCGTTCCGTCACAATAGACTGCTCGGAAGCGCAAATCGTTCCGTTATCAAAGGTCTTACTGTCAAATATCCGGCGAACCGCCTCCGGTATATTGGCCGTCCGCTCGATAAAGGAAGGTCCGTTGCCGGGACCTACGCCGATGGCCGGATTGCCTGAGCTGTAAGCGGCATGAACCATCGCCTCGCCGCCGGTGGCTAAGATTACACCGATATTCGGGTCTTTCAAAAGGGCGTCCGTTGCCTCAATGGTTGTCAGGCGGATAACGCCGATCAGTCCCTCCGGCGCTCCGGCCTTTCTGGCCGCATCCTGAATGACATTCACTGTTTCTAAAATACAGTTCTTTGCTCCCGGATGAGGGCTGATGACAATGGCATTTCCTGCCTTTAATGATATTAATGTTTTATACATGACCGTGGAGGTCGGGTTGGTGGAAGGAATCAACGCGGCGATAACGCCCATCGGAACACCGACTTCCATAATTCCCTTCGCGCCGTCTTCATGAATCACACCAATGGTTTTCATATCCTTAATGGATTCATAGGTAATGGTACTTCCCAGAAGGTTTTTCAGCACCTTGTCCTGCCAGACGCCAAATCCGGTCTCTTCCACCGCCATTTTCGCCAAACGCTCCGCATTGGCCGCACAGGCCTCCGCAATCGCTTTGACAATCTGGTCCACCTGACGCTGGTCAAAGGTTCCGAAAACTTCCTGGGCCTTTTTTGCCTCTCGAATCAAATCCCGGACTTCCTGGATTGACTGCAAGTCCATATCAAGTCCCATATATATTCTCCTTTCCGGCTTATTTCATTTTAATATATCAGCGGATGATCCGCAATATTATTCACACTTTCCGCAAATGCTTCACAGGCCGCTTTACACGCTGCCTGGTCTCCTGTAAGCAGTCCCCCTGCAAAGTTTGTCTCCGACGGCGGTCCGTAAAATACTTTCAGTTCCACCTGAGCCGCCTTTAAGGCCGCATCCAGACCGACCATCGCCTCCAAAGGCGGTGCGATCAGATAGGCCATGGCCGTCCCCTCCCGGACGCCCGCCGCTTCGGACAGATAAGTCCCTGTTCTGGAAATACAGTGGGCAAAGTAGACGATGGAATCGTCATCATTCGCGCTGTAAAAACAGGCGTCCTGTTCAATGTACAGGATTGCCGCATCCAGGCCGCTCCGCACTTCCGCCGGATTTCTTCCGGCCAGAATACCGATAAACTCACCGGCCAGCTTTGTGCTGGCATTGGCCGCGCCCGCATACATACTCCGGGCATAGGCCACCCGGACCTCCGCCTTTTTCGTGGCTTCATCCAGGGCCGCATAAGATACATCATCGCAATCTGTTGTAATCAGGCCGAGACTCCGCTCGTCCTCCTGCAGATTTAAGGCTTCCCGGAGCATCGGATCCGCATTTGGAATCATTTTAACACTGAGGACCGTCGTTTTCATCTTATCATACTTCATATGACGTCCTCCTATTTTTTAAGCTCTACACCGCTGGCTTTGGCTTCCAGGATTTTCTGGATCACATCCACGATGTAAGCTCCGGCTTCCACCGCCGGAATACCTCTGGAATGGATATTGGAAACCACGGTCCGCCGGGCCTCCGGCATTCCTATCGTGGCTTTATAAGCGATGTAAGCGCTCATACTTTCCGCCGTGGCCAGACCCGGCCGTTCACCGAGCAGCACACAGGTCACAGTGGCATTTAAGGCTTCCGAAATCTGGTCCATGGCTGCCACCCGGCCGTTTTTCACAAAAAACGGTGTGCCGACTTTTAAGCCTTTTGCTGTCAAGCCCTCCGTAATAATCGGAAGTATATTTTCAAGATTGGCTTCCACCGCCGTTGATGACAAACCGTCGGAAGCGTAAATCTGCACATCGATATCATGGACACATTTGGATTTAATCGTTTCCAGTCCTTCCGGCGGGAAAATACGGCCCAAATCCGGCCGGGTTAAAAACTGGGTTTTATCCGTACACTGGGTTTCCACAGTGAAAAGATTCAATCTATCCAAAAGCTCCTGACTCACATCCATAAAGACCGCATCTCTGGCCGCCGCATGATCCGCCCGAAGGGTCAGCATGGTCTGGGTTTTCAATCTCGGCCCACAGTTACCGACGCCGATTCGTGCCGGAGTTCGGGCCATCATTCGTTCCAGCCCTTCCCTGTCCTCCACATGGTCTAACAGCGGAATGGCTTTGACCTCCGGGGACGTAATATCCACCAGTCCGTCTTCATTCGCCAGACTGTTTTTTTCCGGAGACGCCGAAGCTTTTTCCATCATAAAGGAAGCGTCCATCGGAAGGACCTCCGAGGCTTCCACCGGACGATCCGCATCTTTCTCACCCCGCCGATGCATCGCCCCATCTGTCGGATGGCCTGACGCAGCTTCGGCATTTTCCGCAACCGGTCTTACAGTGAACGGCTTATTTTCTTCCGGGGTCGACGCCGGTTTCATACTTTGAAGCACCGCTTCGGCGATGGCATCAATCTGATTTTGTGTTAGCATTGGCATCCTCCCCTATTTTCTGCTTAAGAATATGGTCGGGTCCCCGGCCCTTTCGGTCAGGCGTCCGTTTTCCATAATCCCCATCTTTTCCAGCCAGATTTCAAATTCTCTGATTGGACGTTTTCCTAAAGTTTCCCGTACCGCATTGACATCGTGATAGGCATTTGTCTGATAATTTAACATAATGTCATCACTGCTCGGTACGCCTAATATGTAGTTCACGCCGGCCGCTCCCAAGAGCAGAGCGAGATTTTCAATATCATTCTGGTCCGCCTGCATATGATTCGTATAACAACAGTCACAGCCCATCGGCACGCCGGAAAGCTTGGCCATAAAATGGTCCTCAAGACCGGCTCTTATCACCTGCTTGCTGTCATAAAGATATTCCGGCCCGATGAAGCCGACCACCGTGTTCACCATAAACGGCGCGAATTCTCTCGCGTAACCGTAACAGCGGGCTTCCATCGTTACCTGGTCCGCGCCGAAATGGGCGTCGGAAGAAAGCTCTGAACCCTGGCCTGTCTCAAAATACATCACATTCGGTCCGACGGCAGTTCCCTGTTTTTTAAGGAGGGCTTTCGCTTCCCGAATCGTATCTGTCGTAAAACCGAAAGCCTTATTACCTTTCTCACTGCCCGCAATGGACTGGAAAATCATATCGCATGGGGCTCCCTGCTTCACCGCTTCAATCTGGGTCGTTATATGGCCGAGAACACAAATCTGAGTCGGTATTTCAAATTTATTTTTCACTTCATCGAATCGCCGTAGAACTTCTGCCAGACTGGAAACTGTGTCATTAACCGGATTCAGGCCGATGAGAGCGTCGCCGCAGCCATAGCTTAAACCTTCAAACAAAGAAGCTGTAATGCCTTCCACATTATCCGTCGTATGGTTCGGCTGCAATCTCGTCGCCATCGTTCCCCGAAGACCAATCGTTGTATTGCATCTGGCCGGAACCTGGATTTTCTGGGCTCCGTAAATCAAATCGAGATTCGTCATCAGCTTGGCGACCCCGGCCACCATCTCACTGGTGAGAGCGTGGGACATATCCCGAAGCTGACGCTCCGTCGTGGAATAACTTAAAATCCACTCCCGCAGATCGCTGACCGTCCAGTTTTTAATCTTATTATAAAATACTTCATTGATGCTGTCCTGGTTTAATCGTGTGACATCATCTTCTTCATAAGGAACCGCCGGATTTTCTCTCAAATCCTTCAACAGCATATTCGAGAGCACTTCCTTTGCGGCAATTCGCTCCAAATCGGATGAGGCTGCCACTCCGGCTAAAATATCTCCGGACTTTTCTTCATTGGCCTTCGCCATGACTTCTTTCACCGAATCAAATGTGAAAATCTGTCCGCCTAATAATGTTTTATACGCCATACTGCACCACCTTATCCAAATATCAGGGTTTTAACCACTACCGGAATAACCAGACCGTCCACCAGCGGTTTCCCCATATCTACAAAATCATTCTGATCCACCTGAATCGAATCAATACAGATGACATCCCTCGGATGTTTCGTCGGAAGCTGCATCATCATCTGCCCCAGAGCCTTTGCCATATCACATTCAAGGACAACTAACATCGGCTGACCTTCCGGCAAAAGGGTATCCAAGGCGCTCACCAGGCTGGCAGCCAACCGTTTAACTTCCATATAAGAAGGGTTTGGTTTCCCCTTCATCGCCAAAATGAGCTGCTTCGAATCGCTCTGGCTCTGCATCCACCGGAGCTTTTCCGTCAGACCTTCTGTATGTCCTAAAAAACATTCCTGCTGCTCTGTTCCATTTAACTTAAGGACCGGAATATTTTTCAGCGGGAAAACATCCCGGTTATATGTAATCGTACTGCCGGACACGGAGGTCGTATAGCTGCCTGCCCCGACCACCGTCGCCCGTATCGTTTCTTTCGCTTCAATGACCCGGAAATCGGAAAATAAACGGCTGGCCCGAATCGCCTCGCCAAGCACAACACCCATATCCCCGTACCGCATCCAGGACCCTTCCGTCGGATGATAAATACAGTCCGCCACGCCGCCGGAAAAACAAATCGCCCGAATCGGTTTGTGAAACTTAAATTCGGAGCTTCCCGGTGTCGTAATGGCCGTCAAAAGCCGGTCATCCTCGCCTTTAAGCCATCGGTACAAAAGTTCTGACATGATTTCCCCAATCCGGTAAACCGTTGAATACTCCGCCTCATCGCCAACGCTCAGCGATAAACCATCAGCTTCCAGCATCTTCGCCACACTGTCACTGATATATTCCGCACGTCCCTCCGGCGTCACCTTCACCAAACGGCCACCGATATCCACACAGCCTTTGGCAATGACCTCGCCCGAATCAAAGAGGACCACATTGGTCGTGCCGCCGCCGATATCCAGATTCGCCACTGTGCATTGATAATCGATGGAATACTGCCTTGCGCCGCTGCCCTTTCCGGCAATGATCGCCTCCAGATCCGGTCCCGCCGTAGAAACGACAAACTCTCCGGCAAAATCACTGAGTTCCCGGAGCACGATCTCCGAATTTTCCTTTCTGGCCGATTCCCCGGTGATAATAACTGCTCCCGTCTGGGTATCCGACGGCCTGTAGCCCGATTTTCGGAATTCCTCAGACACAATATCCCGCACCTTTTCTCCGTCGATCATCACCCGGTTTTTAAGGGGCGTCATATGGATGTCGCTTTTATAGACGACTTCCTTACCCACAATGGCAATGTGAGGCACAGCAAAATATCCGGCTGAATTTTTAAATGTCAGCCGGCTGAAAATCACCTGGGTTGTAGAAGTGCCGATATCAATACCGACACTTAAAATGGTCGATTCTTCACTCATGACTTTATGCCTCATGTTTTCTAATGCTTCTGTTTTTTTAAAAAGCGGAAATATATTCCGGCACCTTTACCAGAGATATTTCCGCTCTATTTCTCCATAAATATCATGGTACTATTTTACCTTGTTTTTGGAATTTATGCAAGTTATTGTACCAATATTCTGAATTTATTTTTCTGTAAGGACGCCTTTGCCATTCATTAATGTATATTCATTGATTTCTGTCAGTAAACCATAGGTATCCGGACGACGGTCTTTGATCAGATTTGTCATCATCATGCCATAATGACGCGCCCGAATATATTCTCCCTGAATATCGATATCCGCTGTAACCATACCTTCTTCATACAGCGTATTGGCCACATCATTTCCATAAGGGTCGATAATACGGCTGTGCCCGCATTCACTGCCTTTTTCATAGTCGCCTACGTGATTGGAGCCGACAAACCATACCATATTTTCCGCAGCTCTTGCCCGGTCAAATACATTATAAGTATACAGAGACGGACACTCTTCTGTTTTTTCTACAGACGGCCACGCCGTCGGGCATAGAATCAGCTCAGCGCCCTGAACGGCCAGATAACGTGCAGCCTCCGGGAATGCTTTATCAAAGCAGATCATTATA